>NZ_JBEXUE010000175.1:0-18213 GCF_040614275.1 Streptosporangium sp. NPDC006013 | reverse complement strand
CCTCGCCGCGTTGTCGTCGGCCACCGCAGCACGCTGCGGCTCCCTCCTCCGCCTTGCGAGACACCACCTGACCGATCCTCGCCACGGCAAGATCCACAGGACAGGGCCTAGCCGTAGAGGGACTCGACCTGCTTGGCGAAGTCGCGCATCACGACGGCGCGCTTGACCTTGAGGGTCGGGGTGAGGTGTCCGCTCTCCTCGCTGATGTCGATGTCGAGCACGGTGAACTTCTTGATCTGCTCGGCTTTGGAGACGAACTTGTTGGCGTTGTCCACGGCCTTCTGCACCTCGGCGACGATGGCCGGGTCGGAGCTGAGGGTGGCGAGGTCCGCGTCCGTCCTGCCGTTGGCGGCCTTCCACTGCTCCAGGGCCTCGGCGTCGAGCGTGATGAGCGCCGCGACGAACGGCCTGTCGTCGCCGACCACCATCGCCTGGCTGATCAGCGGGTGGGCGCGGATGTGGTCCTCCATCGGGGCCGGGGCGACGTTCTTGCCCGCGGCGGTGACGATGATCTCCTTCTGGCGGCCGGTGATGCGCAGGTAGCCGTCCCCGTCCAGCTCGCCGATGTCGCCGGTGTGGAACCAGCCGTCCTCGTCGATCGCCGCGGCGGTGGCCTCGTCGTTGTTCCAGTAGCCCTCGAAGACATGGCGGCCCTTGACGAGCACCTCGCCGTGCTCGCCGATGCCGATGGTGACGCCGGGGAACGGCTTGCCGACGGTGCCGATCTTGTTGGCCCCCGGCAGGTTGACCGAGGAGGGCGCCGAGGTCTCGGTGAGGCCCCAGCCCTCAAGCACCTCGATGCCCACGCCGCGGAAGAAGTGGCCGAGCCGCTCGCCCAGGGCGGAGCCGCCGGACACGGCCGCCGTCAGCCTGCCGCCGGTCGCGGCGCGCAGCTTGCCGTAGACGAGCCTGTCGAACAGGGCGTGCTTGAGCCTCAGGCCCAGCCCCGCACCGCCGGTGGACTCCGCCCTGCTCCAGGCGACGGCGGTCTCCGCCGCGGCGTGGAAGATCTTCCCCTTGCCGTCGGCGGTGGCCTTCTGCTCGGCGGCGTTGTAGACCTTCTCGAACACGCGGGGCACGCCCAGCAGGAACGTGGGCTTGAAAGCCTGCAGGTCGGGGCCGACGTTCTTCATGTTGGGGGTGTGCGCGAGGACCGTGCCCGTCTCGATCAGCACGATCTCGATGATGCGGGCGAAGACGTGCGCGAGCGGCAGGAAGAGCAGCGCCGCCCTGTCGTCCACGGTGAAGAGGCGCTCCAGCGGGCCGTGCGCGACGTTCCTGGCGGTGAACAGCAGGTTGTCATGGGTCAGCCGGCAGCCCTTGGGCCTGCCGGTGGTGCCCGAGGTGTAGACGATGGTGGCCAGGTCGGCGATACCGCGGCTGGACCTGCGCTCGGCGAGCGTGTCGTCGCCGACCTCGGCGCCGAGCGCGGTCAGCTCGTCCAGGGCGCCACCCTCGATGCGCCAGACGTCCTTGAGGCCGGGCAGCTCCGAGATGCCCTCGCGGACCGTCTCCTCGTTCGAGTCCAGCTCGACGAAGACGGCCTTCGCGCCGCTGTCGGAGATGATCCAGGAGGCCTGGTCGGCCGAGGAGGACTCGTAGATCGGTACGCTGACCGCGCCGGCGGACCAGATCGCGTAGTCGATCACGGTCCACTCGTAGCGGGTGCGCGACATCAGCGCCACCCGGTCGCCGGGTTCGACGCCGGCCGAGATCAGGCCCTTGGCCACTCCCGCGACCTGGTCGCGGAACTCGCGGGCGGTGACGGCGGCCCAGTCGTCGCCGACCTTGCGGCGCAGGGCGACGGCGCCCGGCTCCTCTTCGGCACGCCGGAACACCGTGTCGGTCAGGTTGGCGGAGGCGGGGACATCCACCAGCACGGGGACGCTGTACTCGCGCACTGATCACTCCTGGAGACGCACGGATCGATGGGCTGCCTGGAAGCTATCGCGATAAGTTACGCATGAGTAAATTCGTCACCCAGGCGTTATGAAAGGCGATTTCACCGTACCAACTGCTCTCGCCTGGAGTCATTGGCCGCGCCGCCGTGTGAGGTTTGTTACTTATGCCGGTATTTGTGGGTGGTTAGGATGTCCGGCATGCGGGTTCATGTCGTCAGCGACGTACACGGGAGAGCCGACGCGCTGGCCCGCGCGGGGGACGGCGCCGACGCCCTGATCTGCCTGGGGGACCTGATCCTGTTCGTCGACTACGACGACCACTCCCAGGGCATCTTCGCCGAGCTCTTCGGGGCGGAGCGGGCGGCGGAGTTCATCGCGTTGCGGACGGCCAAGCGGTTCGAGGAGGCGCGGGCGATGTCCTCGGCGCTCTGGGCGTCGCTGGAGGGCGGCCCGCGCGAGCACATCGAGCGCTCCGTCAGGCGGCAGTACGGTGAGATCTTCGCCGCGATGCCGACCCCCGCCTACCTCACCTACGGCAACGTGGACCTGCCGCACTACTGGCCCGAGTACGTGCGCGAGGGCCACCGGGTGCTCGACGGCGAGACCGTGGAGATCGGCGGCCTGCGCTTCGGCTTCGTCGGGGGCGGGCTGCGCACCCCGTACCGGACCCCGTACGAGATCGACGAGGAGGAGTTCGCCCGCAAGGTGGAGGCCGTCGGCGAGGTCGACGTGCTCTGCTGCCACATCCCGCCGGCGATCCCCGAGCTGCTCTACGACGTGGTGGCCCGGCGGTTCGAGCGGGGCAGCGAGGCCACTCTGGAGGCGATCCGGCGGACCCAGCCGCGCTACGCCCTCTTCGGTCACGTGCACCAGCCCCTCGCCGCCCGCACCCGGGTCGGCAGGACCGAGTGCCTCAACGTGGGGCACTTCAGGAACAGGGGCGTTCCCTTCGCGTTGGAGTGGTAGCCGCCACCGGCCCCGCCAGGCGTACGCGGACGATCGTGAAGCAGTACGGTTGGCCCATGGCTGATCGCACCACCTCCAGCATCACGATCGGCGCGGACCGGTCGACCATCATGGCGGTCATCGCCGACTTCCCCTCCTACCCCCAGTGGGCGGGCCAGGTGAAGTCCGCGCGGATCCTCTCCACCGGGGAGGACGGCCGCCCGGCCACGGTCAGGTTCGTCCTCGACGCGGGTGTGATCAGCGACGAGTACACCCTCCGCTACACCTGGAACGGTGACGAGTCCGTCGACTGGAGCATCGCCGAGGCGGGGAAGATGCTCTCCGGGCTCACCGGGAGCTACCGTCTCACCGACGCGGGCGGCGGCACCGAGGTGACATACGAACTCGCCGTCGACCTCAAGGTGCCGATGATCGGCATGATCAAGCGGAAGGCGGAGAAGGTCATCGTCGACACCGCCCTGAAGGGGCTGAAGAAGCGCGTCGAGACCCGATGAGGTCGCGGAACCGTCCCTCGGGAGGATGACGTGAGCCGGGTTCTGCTCTTCACCGGCAAGGGCGGCGTCGGCAAGACGACCGCCGCCGCGGCCACCGCCACCCTCGCCGCCCGGTCCGGCCTCAAGACCCTGGTGGTCTCCACGGACACCGCCCACTCGCTGGCCGACGCCCTCGGCGTGCCCGCGGGAGAGGAGCCCACCGAGATCGCCCCCGGCCTCTCCCTGCATCAGGTCGACACCCAACGGGCGCTGGAGCGCCAGTGGGGCGAGCTGCGCGACTATGCCAGGGGCGTCTTCGCCGAGCTCGGCCTCGACGAGGTGACCGCCGAGGAGATCACGGTGCTGCCTGGCGCCGAGGAGGTCATCGCGCTGCTGGAGCTGCGCGAGCAGGCGCGCACCGGGCTGTGGGACGTCATCGTCATCGACTGCGCCCCGACCGCCGAGACGCTCAGGCTGCTGGCCCTGCCCGAGGCCCTCGACTGGCATGTGAACCGGCTGCTGCCCGTAGGCAGGCGGCTGCTGCGCACCCTCTCCCCGCTGATCCGCCGCCTGGCGCAGGTCAGTGTGCCGGAAGACCACGTGGTGGGCGCGGGGGAGCGGCTCCACCGGGGGCTGCTGGAGGTGCGCGAGCTGCTCACCGGGCCCGGCGCGAGTGTCCGGCTGGTGCTCACCCCGGAGGCCGTCGTACTGGCCGAGGCCCGCCGCACGCTCACCTCCCTCAGCCTGTACGGCTACCGCGTCGACGCGGTGATCGCCAACCGGGTCTTCCCCTCGGAGGGCGCCGACGAGTGGCGGCAGCGGTGGGTACGGGCCCAGGCCCTGCACCTGGCCGAGGTCGAGGAGTCCTTCGCGCCGCTGCCCGTGCACACCGTGCCCTACCTCGAGGCCGAGCCCGTCGGCCTCGACGCCCTCGCCGGTGTCGCCGAGGCCATGTACCGCGGGAGCGACCCCTTCGCCCCGCCCTCCGTCGACCCGCCGCTGCGGATCACCGCCGAGGGCGAGCTGATCCTGGCCCTGCCGCTCGCGGACAAGAACGAGGTGGATCTGGCGCGCAAGGGCGACGAACTGATCGTCAACGCCGGTTCCTACCGCCGGGTCCTGGCCCTGCCCGCCGCGCTGGCTCGCAGGTCGGTGCGGGAAGCCGCGCTCCGAGATGGATTTCTCCGGGTACGGTTCGAAGCGGGAGGGCCTGATGACTGATAACACGAATGACGCAGAGAAGACCCCGAAGCCGCGTGCGCCGAGAAAGCCGCGTAAGGTCGCCGACGTTGTGACCCCGGAGGTCGCCGATACCGGAGGTGCCGGGAAGGCTTCGAAGCCGCGTGCGCCGAGAAGGCCGCGTAAGGTCGCTGACGTTGTGACCCCGGTGTTCGCCGCCGAGGCCGTCGATACCGGAGGTGCCGAGAAGACTTCGAAGCCGCGTGCGCCGAGAAGGCCGCGTAAGGTCGCTGACGTTGTGACGCCGGAGGTCGCCGCCGAGGCCGTCGACACCGGAGGTGCCGAGAAGGTCCAGAAGAGCCGCCGCGCGAAGCCTGCCGGGGGAGCCGCGAAGTCCGGGCGTACCGGATCGGCCGAGCCTGTCAAGCCGGTCGAGTCGGCTGAGGCGAGGACCGAGTCCGTCGAGCGGATCGAGGTCGTGGCCGAGGCTTCGGATTCCGGGCGGCCCCCGACCTCGGAGCAGGCCGAGCGCGGCGCGCGCGCCGAGTGGTTCGAGCGCGCCGATCGGGCCCGGCGCGAGGAGCGGACCGGCTGGACCCCGTGGGGCCGCCCCGGCGAGCGCGAGGAGCCGGGCGGGAACGAGGAGCGCGGGCGAGACGAGCGCGCCGGGCGAGACGAGCGGGTGCGTGAGGAGCGGGCCGAAGCAGGTAGGAACCCACTGGGCACCGCCGCCGAGGAGGCGTTCAAACTCTTCGACACGCTGCAGCAGAAGGCGGCCAGGGAACTGGGCAAGAATCTGATCAAGGGCACGATGACCGGTTTCGGCAGCGCGTTCTCCGGTGGCGGTCGAGGAAGAGAGCGGGACGTGTGGGAGGAGGCGGTCTCCGAGCCCGAGGAGTACATCTGCCGGGCCTGCCCCGTCTGCCGCGCGATGGCCGCGCAGCGTGAGTCGGGAGCCGCCGTCACCGACCACCTCATGCAGGCCGGCACCGAGTTGTTCGCCGCCTTCAAGTCGGCGGTCGAGGGGCTCGGCAAACCCGCGCCCGGCCAGCGGACACGGGAGCGCGAGGACACCCCCGTGGAGCACATCGACCTGGGGTGAGCCCAGGGGGAGAGGAAGAAACGGACAATGGCGCTGACCATCGGCGTGGACATCGGCGGTACGAAGGTCGCGGCGGGAGTCGTCGACGAGGACGGCCAGATCGTCGCGCACCTGCTGCGGCCCACCCCGGCCGAGAACCCCGAGCAGGTCGCCCACACCATCGGTGACGCGATCCTGGAACTCGCCAGGGGCCGCGAGATCGAGGCCGTCGGTCTCGGCGCCGCCGGGTTCGTGGACGAGACCCGGTCCATCGTCCGGTTCGCCCCCAACCTCGCCTGGCGCGAGGAGCCCCTGCGGAAGAAGGTCTCCGACCTGGTCGGCCTGCCCGTCGTGGTGGAGAACGACGCCAACGCGATGGCGTGGGGTGAGGCCAGGTTCGGCGCCGGCCGAGGGGAGAGCCACCTGGTGTGCGTGACCGTCGGCACCGGCATCGGCGGCGGCATCGTGCTCGACGGCTCCCTCTACCGGGGGCGCTGGGGCATGGGCGCCGAGTTCGGCCACATGCAGGCGGTCCCCCAGGGGCGCCAGTGCGGGTGCGGCAACCTCGGCTGCTGGGAGCAGTACGCCAGCGGCAGTGCCCTGGTCCACGAGGCCAGGAAGATCGCCGAGGCCGAGCCGGACAGGGCCGTCACGCTCTTGAAGATCGCCGGCGGTACGCCGGAACAGATCGAGGGCCACGAGGTCACCGAGGCCGCTAGGCAGGGCGACCCGGCCGCGCTGGCCGCGTTCTCCTCGATGGCCCGCTGGATCGGTCAGGGGCTGGCCGACCTCGTCGCCGTCCTCGACCCCGGCTGCTTCGTGCTCGGCGGCGGTGTCTCGCGCGCCGCGGATCTGTGGATCGACGAGACCCGCGAGTTCTTCGCCACGCACCTGAGTGGCCGGGGGCACCGCCCGCTGGCCGACATCCGGCCGGCCGAGTTGGGTGCCTCTGCGGGCCTGGTGGGGGCCGCGGATCTCGCCCGCAGGCGCTGACCGGGGTCCTCCCCGAAAAGACGCGCTGAGGAAGGCCCCGCCGGGCCGCCCTCAGCGCGTCCGGCAGGAGCACCGCTCGGCCCTGCCCGGCTTCGGGCCGCGCCTGTCGTAGACCTCTGCCGTAGACCTCTGCCGTAGACCTCTGCCGTAGACCTCTGTCGGAGAGCTTGGGCGGTCGGCACGCACCGCTGCCCGCCCGCCGACGGCCTGTATACCGATTAGGGACGGATGGCTGGTGTGTCCGGCGGTGCGCGGTTACCCTCGCGTCACGCGTCGCGAAGTGAGGCAGCCGTGGTGCTCAGGATCGCCAGCTACAACGTGCGTTCGATGAGGGACGACATCCCGGCGCTGAAGCGGGTGGTCGCCGCGCTCCGCGCGGACGTGCTCTGCGTGCAGGAGGCGCCCCGGTTCCTCTGCTGGCGCCGCAGGCGCAGACGGCTGGCCGCCTTCGGCGGACTGTCCGTGGCGGCCGGCCGCCGCAGGGGCGGTGTCGCCGTGCTGACCGGTCCCGGCGTGCGGCTGCTGCACGGGGAGGGGCACCTACTGGAGCCCTTCTTCCCCCTGGAGCGGCGGGCCATCGCGATCGCCGTGGTGGAGGCGGAGGGGCGGCGGGTCGCCGTCGGCTCCATCCACCTGGACCTCGACGAGACGGCCAGGCGCCGGCACGCGGGCGAGGCGGTGAGCCTCCTGGGAGAGGTGGCCGGCCGGTTCGGCGCGTTGCCGGTGCTGGCCGGAGACATCAACGAGCAGTCCGGGCAGCCGAGCTGGCAGCACCTCGCCGAGCGGCTGACCGACTGCTACCCGGTCTCACCGCGCGGTGACGGCTTCACCTTCCCGGCCAGGGGGCCGCACAAGCGGATTGACGCGATCTTCGCGGTGGCCGGCCTCCCCGTGCTCTCCTGCGGGGGTGTCGAGGCCGATCCGGCAGACCTGGTGGCCGCGACCGACCACCTGCCGGTGGTCGCTGAACTGGATCATCGGCACCCCGGACTCCACCTCTGAAGAGCACGCTTTCCCGGGGAGCTGAGAAAACCGGTGGGATCAGGGTTTTCGTGACGAACGGTAGGGCGCCTTTCCGGATCGCGCCCGTCAACTGGAGAGACCGGGACGCGGGGAGGGGACGAGCCCCGTACCATTTGAAACATGACCCGTCGCCTTCCGCGGCGTGCGCTGGCTCTCTGCGCGGGAGGCCTAGTCCTGCTGTCCTCGCACACCTTTCCAGCACATGCCGATCCAGTCAGTCCGCCCGTGGCCGAGGCCTGGCAGGCTCCGGCCAGCGCGGGCCTGAGCAGTGACGGATCACTCTCCGACGTGGTGGGCATCTCGGCCACGAGTGTGTGGGCGGTGGGCCAGCAGAGCGTCTGGGACATCTGGCAGAGCCGTGGCGCGATCACCCACTGGAACGGTTCCTCCTGGAAAGAGGTCGGCATCCGCAACGACCCGACGGGCGCGGGGCCCCTGCGTTCCGTCGCGGCGGCCTCGGCGTCGGAGCTGTGGGCCGTCGGTGAGGGACATGACGGTCTTCCCTACCTGGCGAAGGGAGACGGGGCGGCCTTCGACAGGGTCGTCGTCGACAAGCTGCACGCGGGTGACTGGCTGGGCGGGGTGGCGGCCGTCCCCGGCAGGGTGGTCGCCGTCGGCCGCCGTGACAAGCAGCCCCTGCTCGTGACCGGCACCGGTTCGAAGTGGAAGCTCACCCAGCTTTCCGGCAGGGGCATGCTGTACGGCGTGGCGCTGTCGGGCAAGAGCGACGGATGGGCGGTGGGCGACGCCGCGGGCAAGCCGTTGATCATGAGGCAGTCCGGCGGGCGCTGGAAGCCTTTCAAGACCCCCGAGATTCCCGGCGGCTACCTGCGTGACGTCCACCTCGACGGGCCGAAGCGGGCACTCGCCGTGGGCGGCCTCTACCGGGGGGCCGGCGAGACCGTCCCGTTGATTCTGTCGTGGAACGGCAAGAAGTGGTCCCGGGTGTCCCCGCCCGCCGGTGACATCCGCCTGTACGGGGTGACCGGTGACCGCAAGGGCCACTTCTGGATCTCCGGGGTCGATCTGGACCGGCCCGGCGAGGCGTTCCTGCTCCGCTACGACGGGCACAAGGTCAAGGCGTTGCGCGGTCCCGAGAGCACCGACTCCCGGACGGTGAGGCTCCAGGCCGTGACCTATCTGCCGGGCACCGGCACCGTGTGGTCGGTCGGCCACGTGGTCGACGCCTCCGGCAAGTACACGGACGTGATCGAGCGTTTCGGCACCCCGGTGCACGCCAAGCCGTAGGGCCGGACCCCGCTCAGATGACCGCGCCGTCGTCCCAGCCGGAGTCGTTGGGCGGACCATCGCCCATGCGGACCACCAGCGCCACGAAACCGCCGATGAACGCGGCGACCGCGGTGAACAGCATCCAGCCCTGCAGGTTCCAGCTGAGCGCGGCGCTGAGCAGCAGGTAGGCGGGCCCGCCGAACAGGGCCAACCATGCGATCTTGGTGGTGGCGTCGGTCTTGGGCAGTGGGGGTGGTGGCGGAGGCACGTAGTGCTCCTCCTCCTCGCCGTCACTCCGTTCGCTGTCGGAGTCGTCGTCGGCCAGGTCGTCCTCACGCAGGAGGTCTTCCTCGTCCGACTGCTTGATCACCCGTCGCGGAGGTTCGGCCGGAAGGTTCTCGCTGTCCGGCCACGGCTGATGTGCCGAGTCATGCTCGGCGGGGTCGTTGAAGGACGCGACGATCTGACGCCAGACCTCGTCCTCGTCACTTTGAGGTGTCACTTAGCTGGGCCCATTGTTCATCGGCCGATCACTTTCTCCCGGAGACCGCGCATCCTCCGCTCGGGATCAGTCTCTCTGCAAGGGTACAGACGCGTTCGTCTTGATGAACTCCAGGCTCCCCGCAAAGATCTGATCCGCATCGTTGTCAAGAGTCGCGACGTGGTAGCTGTTGGCGAGCTCCACCACATTCAGATTCCCCCCGGTCAGCCTCTCACGCAGAATACGCACACTCGCCGGTTTCACAACATGATCCTGTGGACTATGGAAAACCAGTACGGGCTGGGTGATCTTGCTCAGCTCCGACTGCGTCAGTGACCAGAGCCGGGGGAGGGTGGCCGCGGCCTTGACCGGTGTGCGCGGGTAGCCGAGCTCGGTCGCCCCCTCCTTCTTGATGTCTCCCGCCACGCCGGGCACCGACGCGATCACGAACCTGAGCAGGGGGGCCAGCCTGAGCAGCGGCACGTCGTTGGCCACCGACGGGTTGACGATCACCAGCCCCCTGATCCGGTCGCCGTGCACCTCGGCCAGCCGCAGCGCCATGCAGCCGCCGAGCGACAGGCCCATGACGAAGACCTCGGCGCAGTTGCCGCGCAGGTCCGCCAGGGACTTGTCCAGCGTGGCGTACCAGTCCTCCCAGCGGGTGTGGCTCATCTCCTGCCAGGTGGTGCCGTGGCCGGGCAGTCGTGGCAGCGACACGGTGATGCCCGCCGCCGCCAGGTACTCGCCCCACAGACGCAGGGACTGCGGCGATCCGGTGAATCCATGACAGAGCAGGACGCCGATCTGTCCTCCCGCATGGTGGTACGCCTCCGCACCGGGCATGACTGGCATCGCGGCTCCTTGTAAGGTTCGCCCGATCGTCGCACGACTGGGGCGTGTTTTGCGAGAGGTCGATTTGGGTGGTTCGGTGGTGTAGGTGACCGAGGCCGGAAGTGGGAGGATAACTCCAGGTCCTCGCCTGTCAACTGAAGGAGCATGGAGTGTTCTACTGGGTGGTGAAGGCGATCCTCGGACCCCTACTCCGCGTGATTTTCCGCCCGTGGGTGGAGGGCGTGGACAACGTGCCGAGGCAGGGGCCGGTGATCCTGGCCGGAAACCACCTGTCGTTCGCCGACCATTTCTTCGGTGCGCTCTTCCTGCGGCGCAAGGTGATCTCTCTCGGCAAGTCCGACTACTTCACCGGCCGCGGCCTCAAGGGCATGCTGAGCAGAGCCTTCTTCAGCGGTGTCGGCACCGTCCCGATCGACCGCTCAGGGGGCAAGGCCAGCGAGGCGGCGCTCCGCACCGGCAGGCGCATCCTTGACGAGGGCCATGTGCTCGCCATCTATCCCGAGGGCACCCGCTCCCACGACGGCCGTCTCTACAAGGGCAAGACCGGGGTGGCCCGCCTGGCGCTGGAGTCGCGCGTGCCGGTCATCCCGTGGGCGATGGTCAACACCTTCGAGATGATGCCTCCCGGCCGCATCCTGCCCAAGCTGGGCATCCGTCCCGGTGTGAAGTTCGGCAAGCCGCTGGACTTCACCCGCTACTACGGAATGGAGGAGGACCGCCTCGTGCTGCGCGCCGTCACCGACGAGATCATGTACGCGCTGATGGAGCTCTCCGGCCAGGAGTACGTCGACAGGTACGCCGCGAGCGCCAAGGCCGAGGCCGCCCGCGCCGCCAAGGAGGCCATCGTTCAGGCGCGCGAGCGCACCTGAACGTCCCGGGCGGCCGGCCAGGCGGAGATCAGCGGGTCGACTCGCGGACGATCAGCTCGGGCTGGAACATGACCTGCTGGTGGGCGTGGGACTCCGGGTTGTCGCACTCGTCGAGCAGCAGTTCGGTGGCCACCCTGCCGAGCCGGTGGGTCGGCTGCCGGATCGAGCTGAGCGAGACCGCCGACGCCGAGGCGAAGTCGATGTCGTCGTAACCGATGAGCAGGATGTCCTGGGGGACCCGCACGCCCGCGTGGAGCAGCCCCCGCAGCATGCCGAGGGCCAGCAGATCGTTCGCGCAGAACACGGCGTCCGGCAGCCGCCCCTCGGCGATGAGCTTCTCCGCGGCCTGCTGCCCGGACCTGGCGTTCATCGCGTTCATCGCGACCTCCTCCAGCGTCTGCCCGGGGTCGCGGCCCGCCGCGGCCAGCGCCCGCTCGGCGCCGGTCAGGCGGTCGGAGCACTGGCGGATGGTGAGGGGGCCGGTGACGTAGGCGATCCGGTCGGCCCCGGCGGCCAGCAGGTGGGAGACCGCGAGGAAGCCGCCGGTGATGTCGTTGACCGCCACTGAGCACTGGTCGGCGCGCTCGGCGGGGTGATCCACCAGGACCACGTTGATGCCGCGCTCCCTGAGCTGGTCGAGCTTGGCCAGGTTCCCCCCGGCGGGGGTGATGAGCACCCCGCGGACCCGCTGCTCGGCGAAGACCAGCAGGTTGCGCTCCTCCTTGAGCCTGTCGCCCGAGGAGTTGCCCAGGATCACCGCGTACCCGCGCTCGCTGGCCGCCTCCTCGACCCCGGCGGCCACATCCGTGAAGAAGGGGTTGCCGATGTCGATGACCGAGAGACCGACGGTGCGGCTGTGCCCGGCCCGCAGGCTGGAGGCGGAGCCGTGCCGGACGAACCCCAGCTCACGAATGGCCTCCTCGACCCGGGAGCGGGTGGACTCGGCGACCTTCTCCGGGCGGTTGAGCACGTTGGAGACCGTTCCCGGGGAGACTCCGGCCCGCGCGGCCACTTCCTTGATGCTCACCGAACTCATGTGCACTGATTAAAACGTAATAACCGGGCAAGCGCCAGTGAAGTCACCATCTACGGCTTACCTCCGGCTTTTAAGTAAAACGTTTTGCTCCATATCGGGCGGTCAGCCTGTCAGCAGTTTCCTGGCGATCCTGAGCTGCTCGGCGATCTGGTCGGACTCGCCCCCCTCGTGGCCGTTGAAGGTCCACACCCGGATGTCCTTGTCGCCAGCGTAGTGGTTGTAGGCAGCGAAGACCGTGGAGGCGGGGGTGACGCCGTCGCGCAGGCCGACGGAGAAGAGCGCGGGCGTGGTGTTGCGGGCGGCGAAGTTCATGCCGTCGAAGTGGTCGAGGGTGGCGAAGACCTGGTCGACCCGGTGGCGGTTGGACTTGAGGAACCGGCCGAGTTCGGCGTAGGGGTCCTCGTCGGTGATCTCGGCGGCGCGGCGGATGTGCGACATGAACGGCACGTCGATGAAGGCGAACAGCAGGCCGGGTACCAGCGCGCTCACCGCCATCGCGAGGCCGCCGCCCTGGCTGCCGCCGGAGACGACGATGCGCGAGGCGTCCACCAGTGGGTGCGCGCGGGCGGCCTCGACCGCCCTGACCCCGTCGGTGTAGAGGCGCCGGAAGTAGTAGTCGTCGGGGTCGGACACGCCCTGGGTGAGCTTGCCGCTGCTCTGCGCCCCGGTGCCTCCCACCGGGTCGGGTGTGTCACCGGGCCGCCAGCCGCCGCCCTGCCCGCGGGAGTCCATGACGAGGACCGCCCATCCGGCCGCGGGCCAGGTGAGCCAGTCGTGCGGCAGACCCCGGCCGCCGTTGTAGCCGATGTACTGCACCACACACGGCAGCGGCTCCTCGGCCGCGGCGGGCAGCAGCAGCCAGCCCTTGATCTCCTGACCGCCGAAGCCCGCGTAGCCGACGTCGAAGCAGCGGACCAGGGCCAGGTCCGTCTCCACCTCGGTGAAGACGGCGTTCAGGTCGTGCTCGCGGGTCTCGGCAAGCGTCCTCGCCCAGAAGGCGTCGAACCCACCGGGTTCCCGGCGCTCGGGCCGGTACTCCCTGAGCTGATCGAGGGGCATGTCGACGAACAAGAGACCTCCCGGGGGGCGGAACGCGCTCCGACGCCCTGGGCGCCGGCCGATCACTACCGTAGGCCGTCGCGGTGCCCGGAGGTAGTACGCGGTTCCGGCCCGGCCGCCGAGGTCCCGCCGGCGAGGTGACGGCGGGACCTCACCCGGTCAGGTCAGGTGGGCGCGGATCTGGCGGATGTGCTCCGGCGTGGTGCGGCAGCAGCCGCCGACGAAGGCGGACCCCGCCGCGTTCCACCCGGCCGCTGCCTCGCCGAACTCCACCGGGTCGGCCAGTCCGAGCCAGCGGTGGTTCGCCGAGTCCCAGACCTCGCCGGAGTTGGGGTAGACCATGGTGGGCTTGCCCTTGATCTGGGAGATCAGGTTGAGCACGTGGCGCGGTGCCGTGCAGTTGACGCCGATCGCGATCACCTGGGGGTTGCCGGCGAACAGGCGGGCCGCGGTCCGCAGCGGGGTGCCGTCGTTGATGTGCTCGCCGTCGCGGCAGGAGAAGCTCACCCACGCCCGCATCCCCGGCGTCTCGGCCAGCAGCCGCCGGAGTGCCCTCGCCTCGGGGTAGGAGGGGATGGTCTCGCAGGCCAGCAGGTCGGCCTCGCTGTCGGCCAGGATGTGCCAGCGGTCGCGGTGCCAGTCGGTCAGGCCGTCCTCGTCGAGGTCGTACTTTCCGGTGTACTCGGCGCCGTTGGCCAGGTAGGCGCCGTACGGCCCGACGCTGGCGGCCACGGTGCCGGAGCCGTGGGTGTCCCTGGCCTGGGCGGCGAGGTGCACGGAGAGCAGGATCAGATCCTCGGCCTCGGCGGCGCTCAGCCCCCGCCGCAGGAACGCCGGTATGCTCGCCTGATAACTCGCCGTTATCGCCACCTCGGCACCGGCGGTGAAGTAGTCGAGATGCGCCTGCCGGATCACGGAGGGGTTCTCCAGCAGGAGCTTCGCCGACCAGAGGTCGTCTCGCAGGTCCGCGCCCAGCTCCTCCAAATGGGTGGCCAGGCCGCCGTCCAGAATCACCATTCCGCTACTTTATGTGGAGCCGCGAGGCCGGGGAGCCCGCTGTCCCGTACCGGCCCCGCCGGGCCATGCCCGTAATGCCGGGAGTCGCGGACCCGGGTGTCCCGCGCCGGAGAACGCCACGGGCGCCGGAACTCGGCGGATACCTTCTCCGGGCCCGGTCGTCCGGTGGTCCGTCCGGGCCCGGAGGAAATCATCGCTTCCAGAACGGGCGGCGCCCGCCGGTGCCCACCAGGGCCTCCAGCACCTCCACGGCCCGCTGCCACAGGGCGTCCACGTCCCCACCGGCCCGCAGTTCCTCGGCCAGGGCCGCCAGCTGCGGGTGGCCGCCGAGGTAGACCACCAGGGCCGCGAGGCGGCTTCCCAGGTCCTCCAGCACGCGCAGCCGCTCGGCGGCGGGCAGGGACGCCGCGGCGCGCAGCCGCTTCAGCTCCTCGGCGAGCAGTTCCCTCGGCGGCTGCTGCGGGCTGCCCTGCGGCTCGGGGGCCGGTGCCGGGCGGGGCAGCATCCGGGCGCGGTCGTCGAAGCCGCCGGCCGCCGCCTCCTGCGGCAGGCCGGCGCCGATCGCGCTCGCCGCGAACTTCGGCATGGCACCGGGAGCGGCTATCCCGGGCGGCCTCATGGGCGGGCTCGGGGCCGCGCTCGCGTCGGCGGCCATCGAGGTCAGCATCATCGGCGCCGCCGCGACGACGGGGCTCTCCCAGCCGCTGGGCAGCTCCACCGGCTGGATCACCCGGTGCCCGGGACCGCCCTCGGCGACCACCTGCGTGTCGACCGCGACGAAGGCGGTGAACCGGCAGAGCACCCCGTACCTGAGCGAGGTCTCCACGATCTCGGCCTCCAGCGACCGGTCGCCGATCGCGTAGCGGTCCTCCAGGGTCCGCAGCCGCCCCCGCGCCCAGATCGCCCGTAGCGCCGGGGCGTCCACCGTCGCCGAGGCGACCCGCCGCTCCCACGGCAGGCCCGCGGCGTCCAGGCCCCGTACGGTCAGCGCCCCGGTGGCGGCGCCACGGTAGCGGCCGAGGACGGTGAGCGGGACACCGGGGTAGATCGAGCCGACGTGGCCGACCGTCTCGGTGATCAGGTCGAGCCCGTCGGAGTGCAGGGCCAGGTCGGTGACCAGCGGGGCGCCGATCCTGCGGTGGATGTGCTCCATCGCCTCGTCAAGCCGGTCCTCGGACTCGACCAGCTCGCACCGGCCCCCGCCCAGCCCGGCGAGCCTGCCCAGGAACCCGGCGTTGACCGCCCTGTCGATGCCGACCGTGTGCACCCGCACACCGGCCAGCCGGGATCCGGTCCGCTTCAGGATCTGGTCCTCGTTGCCCACCTGCCCGTCGGTGACCAGCACCAGCACCCGGTCCCTGGCGGAGTCGGCGAGCAGCGCGGCGGCCTGCTCAAGCGGGGCCAGCATCTCGGTGCCGCCGCGCGCCTCCAGCCTGGCCAGATGCTCCACGGCCCGGTAGCGGTTGCGGTCGGACGCCGCACAGAGCCCCTCGCCGAGCCCGTCCGGCTGCTCCACGACGGTGTCGAAGGAGAGCACCGCGAACCGGTCGCGCGAGGTGAGCGTGTCGACGATGCGGGCGGCGGCACGCCGGGCGGCCACCATCTTCCAGCCGGTCATGCTGCCCGAGCGGTCGAGCACCAGCACCACGTCCTTGGCCCTCGCTCCGGCGGGTGCCGCCTCGGGGACGACGGTCAGCGTGAACGTGCCCTCGCCGTTCTCGTCGGGGGCCAGCGCCAGGGAGGTGGAGGCGCCCGCGGCCAGACGCAGGATGAAGTCGCGGTCCAGCCGCTCGCCCGGCTGGAGGCGGATCGTGCCGCCCTCCTGGAGAACCACGTGCAGGCTGGAGCGGATCTCGCGCAACTCCAGCCCCGCCGGGTCGACGGAGACGGCCAGCGAGAGCCGTACCGGGTTGGGGAAGCCGGGCAGCAGCACCGGCGGGGTGATCCGGGAGGCGTCGGGGACCGCGTCGGTGTCCGGGGTCCACCCGTCGCCCGCCCGCTCGCCGTCCAGCGGGGTGCCGGGGATGTAGCGGGGGGCGACGACCAGCGGGAAGCGGAAGGTGGCCGCGCCGTCCTCGTACGGGAGCGGCTGGTTCAGCGTGAGATGGACGGTGACCCGCTCGCCGGGCACGATGTTGCCGACCCTGATGGTGAAGACGTCGGGGCGGTCCTCCTCGGCGATCGCGGCCCGCTTGCCCTGGGCGATCGCCTGGTCGTAGTCGGCCCTGGCCTGGCCGCGCTCCTTGAGCACGCCCTCGATGACCCGCCCGTCGGCCTCCATCCTGAAGGCGGTCACGGCGGCGCGGTCGGGCAGCGGGAAGACGTACGTCGCCTCCAGTGCCACGTCGTGCGGGTTGTGGAAGCCCTGGACCACCTCGATGCCGGCCAGCAGGCCGGTCACGGCGGCGGTCACGTCCACGCTCTCCAGCGGCAGGTTGCCGCGCTCGGTGGTGAGCGTCCCCAGCCCGGCGTCCGGGACGGGCGAGCACTCCTCCGGTGACAGTGTTGCGATCGAGGTAATCATGGTTGCGTTCCTTCCGGAGGTGTGAGGCCGCGTTCGCGCAGGAGCGACAGGAGCTCCCGTGACGCGGCGGCGATCTCGGCGAGGTCGTCGGGTGAGGGGATGCGTCCGCCGCCGCCGCCGTCGAGCAGCAGCGTCACGCCGTCCGTCAGGCGTACGCCGTGCACGATCACGGCGGGTGGCCGGGTTTCCACGGCCGGTTGGGGGGCCGCTGAACGGGGTGGGGCCGCTGCGGGTACGCCCGCCCGGGGCGTGGGCCGGTGGGACGGGGCCGAGCCGTGCGCGGCCTGATCGGGTGCGGCTTGGCCGGAGGGTGCCGGGTGGGACGCGGCCTGGCCGGGTGGAAGCGTGGCCCCGCCGGACGAGGCCGGAAGGGGCGGGGTGCTGGAGGGGGCGGGTTTCGGTGGTGGCGCGGGTTTCTGTGGTGGTGTGAGGCCGGTCTCCGCCGGGACCGAGGACGGCTCGGCCCAGAAGCGCGGGCGTGCCGTCCTGGGGGAGACCGTCTCGATGGCGTGCTCCGGCGACCGCTCGGGAATGCGGGCGATCGACTCCAGGGTCTGGTCGGTGGCTCCGGTCAGCTCGGCCTGGATCTCGGCGATGGTCCGGCCGTCGGCCTGGCGCCGCTTGACCGCGATGAGCTGGAGCAGGTGGCGCCTGCCGTACAGGGCCACCCGGCCGCGTCGGGCCAGGGGGGGATCGAGTAGGCCGATCGTGGCGTACCACCGGATGAGCCGCTCGTTGGGCACGTCCCTGACCCGCCCGTTGAGCTGGGCGGTGGGGGCCAGCGCCGCGGACGCCCGCTCAGCCAGTTCACCGATGGTCCATTCCATATGTCGATAGTGACACTGTCATCATGACACTGTCAATGTAAGAGGCTGGATAGGGATGCGGATAGATGGGTACGGACATTCCGTAGCAAACGGGAAACCGAGCTCGAAACAGGGGGAAAATTCCATGTCCTCGATCACCAGTCCACTCAAGCCAGAAGACAAGAAGGTCGTCGGCCAGGCGCTCCAGGGCGCGCTCATCGACCTGCTCGACCTGTCGCTCCTGACCAAGCAGGCCCACTGGAACGTGATCGGCCATAACTTCCGCACACTGCACCTGCAGCTCGACAAGATCGTCTCGTCTGCCAGGAAGCACGCGGACACCGTCGCCGAGCGCGCGGTGGCCGTCGGATGCAACCCCGACGGCCGGTCCACCACGGTCGCGAACCACACCGAGGTGCCGCAGCTGGAGGCGGGCTACATCAACGACGGCAAGGTCGTCGCCGCCATGACGGACATTCTCGGGTCCATCATCCGCCGGATGCGCGAGCGGATCGCCACCACCGAGAAGCCCGACCTGGTGACCCAGGACCTCCTGATCGAGATCACTCAGGACCTGGAGAAGCACCACTGGATGATCGAGGCCCAGCGCTAGATCGTCTCGCCAAGGCGCCCCGGCCCGCGGGCCGGGGTGCTCAGGTTGCCGTCGCGCAAGTTGCCGTAGCTCGTCCCGTCGGCCATGCTGGAGCCGTCGGAACCGGCCCC
>NZ_JBEXUE010000174.1:0-18274 GCF_040614275.1 Streptosporangium sp. NPDC006013 | reverse complement strand
ATCGCGTTCTCCTCGTCCGGCGGGGCCGCCCATCGGCCCTCGCCCCCATACGTCGAACGAGCGGCCCGCTGATCGACACGGCCCCGGAGAAATCTTTCGCCGCGACGCGGCCGATCCCGTCAGACCGGCCCCTGAGCGATGGCTGACGCGGACGCCCTGCTGATGATGATGCTGATCAGCTCAGTAGCGCTGTTGACCAGGATGCCATCGCACGACGGGTCTTCGGCGGCCATGCGCAGCAGGACCGCGCCGGGGACGCCGACGTTGCATATCCGTTGTTTCCTGCGTCGTTACTACTGGGACCCCATCCCTGAAAACGATCTTTGTCGAGCGCTACCTTCCAGGGGTGAGCCGGAGGTCCTATCCATGTCCGAGGAGGCGGCCGTACACGACCGGCATCGCCAACAGGGTTGATCTTGACGTCGGTCGCGAGGAGGGCCACCCGGCGAGTGGTTTTCATCCCTATTGGGGAAGAGCCGCGGGAGCACCGCTGGAAGGGTCGGTGGAGAGATTCCTCAACCCGGAAGGCGATCATGTTGATCCTCCGATCACCCAGGTCCCTGGTGCTGCCGGTGGTGGCCGCGCTGGGACTCCTGCCGGCCACCACCGCCATCGCAGACACGACCACCGGTACGGTCGCCACGGCACCCGCGATCTCCTGGGGGGCGTGTACCGGACTGCCCGTGTCCACCGCGGGCCTGGACTGCGGCAAGCTGACCGTGCCGCTCGACTACGGCAACCCGAGCGCCGGGACCGTCGACGTCGCGGTGATCAGAGCTAAGGCCACCGGCACCCGGATCGGCTCGCTGGTGATGAACTTCGGCGGCGGCGGCCGCGGCGTCATCAACCTGGCGGCGAGCCACCAGAAGTACGCGGCCCTGCGCAAACAGTACGACCTGGTCAGCTTCGATCCGCGCGGCTCGGGCGATACCTCTCCGGTGACCTGCGGCCCTGGCGCCTCGATCGACCGCCTGTTCGCCGTCAACCCGGGCGTCGGGAACCCCACCGACCGTAAGGCGTTCCTTCGGGCGACCGCCGACTTCATCCGCACCTGCGAGAAGGAGTCGGGCAGGATCCTGCCGCATGCGGGCATGGGCGACACGGCCAGGGACATGGACCGGCTGCGCGCGGCGCTGGGCGAGAACAAGCTCAACTACTACGGGATGTCCCTCGGCAGCGTCCTCGGCGGCGTCTACGCCACCCTGCATCCCCAGCGGGTCGGCCGGATGGTGCTGGACGCCGGGCTCAACCCCCGGCAGTCGGTGCTCGAGGTGGTAACGCAGCTCACCCGCACCTACCAGCTCTTCTATGAGAGGTTCCTGGCCGGGTGCGTCAAGAAGGGCTGTGACCTGGGCAAGGACACCAAGGAGGTCGACAGCGCCGTCGAGGGACTGATCGAGCGGCTCAAGCGCCAGCCGCTCGAGGTCGGCGACCGCCGTCTCGGCGCCAGCCTGGCGATCGCCACCCTGCACGCAGCGAGCGTCGGCGAGGCGTACTGGCAGGAGCTGGAAGCCAGGTTCGCCAAGGCGATCAAGGGCGACGGTGGTCCCCTGCTGGAGCTCGCCGACGCGATGACCGGTCGCCAAGGCGATACCTACAGCCCCTTCGGGATCTTCGGGTCGGCCCCGTACGGCAGCGGGGTCTACTGCCGTGACCGCGAACGGCCCGCCATACGGGACCTGCCCCGGATCGAGGCCAAGCTGACCCGTATCTCCCCGATCTTCGGCCAGCTCAGCCCGACGACCGCCTTCCTGCTCCCCTCATGCGCGCAGTGGCCGGTGCCCGTCGACCCCGAAGGCCGCACGGTCAGGCACACCGGCCCGGCCCCGATCGTGGTGATCAGCTCGGAGAAGGACACGGCCGCACCGACCAAGGAGGCGGGGAGCCTGACCAGGCAGCTCACCAACGGCGTGCTGGTCACCTACGGAGGCGATCTGCACGGTGCTTACCCGGCCGGTGGTCCCTGCATCACCGGCGTCGTCGAGGACTACGTGGTGAACGGCAAGGTCCCCGCCAAGGGAACCTCCTGCCCTGCCACCTAATGGCAGTGCCATGACACGTTTCCGGCGTAGCCCTCCGGACCACCGCTGTCTTCTGGGGGCAGGCGCGCCCGCGGGTCGAGCACCAGAGGTCTGCGGCCTGGTGGACCTTCTCCACCTCGATGTCGTGATCCCACATGTCGCCGAAGTCGTAGCGATAGCCGAGCCAGTCCCCGGCCTTCGGGATGAGACCGGCCATCGTCACCGCCGTCTCGTCGCGGGCGTTGTCGCCGTACTGCCGATCTCCGTCGGAGAACACGTGCAGGTGGTGCCGCTCCCAGCCCATCGCGACCTGGATCACCTCGCGCAAGTCGGCCAAAGTCGCCGTCGACGGCACGTGGACACGCCGCCACACCGGCGGGTTAACCTCCCGCAAGGTGACCTTCAACCACGCGGCGGCCGTCGCCGCGATGCTGCGCGCCGCCTCGGCATAGCAGGTCCCTAGTCCTGCAGATCAGGATGGGAAACGCGTGCCGACCGCCGGCTTAAACGGTGCGTGAGCGACATCCGGCTCCCGCCTGCGAAAGCAGCGGTCTTCCCGTCGGCCTGCGCGGCGCAAGAGCCAGCCCAGTCCCAGGATCGGCACAGGCGGTCACGCTGCCCCGCCCTCCACGAAGATCTTCCTCGACCCACTCGACAATGACGAAAGAGACCATCACGTGGATGACGGACGGCCCGCAGCCGATGAGGTGTACAAGCACTATCGGCGGCTTGTCGGCGAGCCCGTGCCACCCGCACTGGATGTGGCGTTGTGCTGGACGGTCGTCGTTCCCAACGTCGGCGCGGCGCCTCTCACCGTGGAAGACATCGGTACCCGATTGAGCGGGGGCACCGGGCACGAGGTCCACGAAGCGGCTGGCCTTGACGTCGTCGACCTTCCCGACTACCGCCTGAATCCGCCTCCGGTGGCGGTGGACCGGGCCGGGTCAGCGATCGTCTTGTACGGACTCGACTATCTCGGGGTGCCTCCGGCAGTGACTCGGCCCCTGAGCACAAATGCCCGCGTCTACAACGCCTGGTGGAACGTCAACTCCGTGAACTACCTGTCCCTCGCCGTCGACGGCGAGGTCCTCCTGTCGATCGACGGGCTGTTCCCTGGACGCCCTGAGGACCACCCGAACCTGGCATGGTGGCCGGAATTGACGGCGATCAGCGGCTTCTTCCTCGACTACGAGGACACCGCCTGGACCGGGAGAGACGACAACTGGGACTGGAAGGCGGGCTTCTTGACGGGCATCGAGTTGGCTACAGGAGTGCGGCTGGACCGCAGGTGGTTGAATGCGGAACATCCCTACCTGACCTCCTCAGGACCTGTTACGCAGTGAACGCCCAAACTCATCCAGAAACCCATCGGCTTACGTACACCACTTCGCTGGATATGACCTGCGACTGATATCTCCCGACCTGGGAGAATAGTCAGATGCCCCAGCCATCGACCTCGCTTTCAGCCCGGTGGCCGGTCGTGCCCTCCAGTGCCACCGACTGGCTGCGAGAACTTGCCGGTGACGGCCTCACCGGCTTCATGCCGCCTTCGCTCCCGGACGCAGCCTGGGTACTGAACGCTATGTACGAGCATGATCAGGCCCCTACCGATATCTCCTATGACGACGTTCATCGCACCGCGATCGCGGACGGAAGCGTGCCCCCCGAGATCGTCGGTGGCCTCGACATGAACACCGTGGGAACCGTCATCGGAGGTGGCCTGGGCCGCGCCGAGCACCCCGGCCCCGGCTGGAAACGGCTGCGCTGGGCCGACCTCGCGCAACGCAACGGCGATCCGGTAGTCCCCGACGGTCTCCTGCCCTGCTACCGCTGCTTCCCCTCGGTCCCTGTCAACGGCAGCTGGCCCATCTCGATCGCTCCGCCGACCGAGGGCAGCATGGACCGCGAGACCTGGAACCATCTGATCGGCCTGCTCCGTGCCCATAGCCCTGCGGGCGCGGACACCCGCTGCCTGGCCTACTACAGCCCCCTGATGCTCGGGGCGACCGATTTCGAGAACCTCCATGTGCGTGCGGGTCGCCTCGGCGATGCCGAGATCTTGTATGACAACCCCGAGGTCCACTTCAGCCCGTCCAACCTCTGGGCCGAGGACCATTCATGGATCATCTGCACCGACTACGACCTGTGGGCCACCAAGGTGGCCGGGCCCGCCTCGCTCATCGACGTGCTTCTGAAAGACTCCGAGATCGAAGCGGTACGGCTGCCCTGGGCTCCATGACTGGGGTGCCGTTAAAGATGGGACTGTAGAAAAAACGGCTCTACGGTAGTCATGGTTGCGGTGCGCCCGTTCCACTGAGGAGGATCCCGTCACCGAGCCTGAGCTGGAGCGGCATGGTGAGTCTCGCCGTGTTCTGGGCCACCGGAAAGCCCTCCACGCTCCACGTTATGCTCGCCGTGCAGTCGCCCGCGCGCAGGCTCATCAGGCGACCGTTGCGAATGCTCGCCTGGAGCAGGCCGACGCCGAACTCCAGGTCGATGCCGAAGCCGACGCGGGCCACGTACTGATCCTCGATGTACACGTCGACGTAGGGGGCGTGCTTTGACGTGATCGTGTGTCCGGGCAGGCGCACTATTTCGGTGCTTCCGGGTTGTTCGACGCTCCTGCGTGCGGCGAGCCCCAACTCCCGGTACTGCAGCCAGCCGCCGAGCAGGACCGTGCCCAGCTCGATGCCGCGCAGCAGTTCGCCGCCCGCGTCGGCGACCCTGCCGTTGAGCGCGCCGCGGAAGGCCGAGCCCGCTCGCTGGGTGCCGTCCTCGACCTGCTCGAGTGTGCGGCGCGCGTCGAGGGCCCGCGACAGCTCCGCCGCCGCGTCCCTCGGGTCCGGGAAGAGCAGGAGATCGGCGGTGCCTGGCTCGGTTTCGATGTGGACTGTCACGATACGACCTCTCTCAGTTCCTGGCGGCCGGGGTCCGCGAACAGTTCCACCCGAATGTCCGGCACCGGGGCGGACGGGGCCGCGCCGGGCGGCGGAGAGCCGGTCAGGTGGATTTCCAGGCGCGGGGCGGGATCGGGGTGCGGATCGCAGCGGATCGACGGCACCTGCTGGGGCTGGGTTTGAGATGGGAGCCGGGGATACGGCAGGGTTTGGGCCGGGGCCGGAGACGGGGACGGGGCCTGGTGCGGGTCGCTCCCTCGCACGGTACGGCGGGCCCGCAGGGTCCGGGCGACGAGGACGAGGACGAGGGCGATTGCCAGTCCCGGGAGCACGATCCCTACGAGCGCTACGGGGATCAGCGGTGAGGAGGAGCCATTGTCGGTCCCGGGGATCTCCCCAGGGCCCGTTTTGTTTCCGTCGTCGTTCGGGTTTGGCGTCTCCGTCACCGCCTCCCGCAGCGACACCGTCACGGTCGCGCCCTTGGAGACCTGGCTGCCGACCACGGGATCCTGGCTGCGGATCGCCCCCGTCTCGGGCGAATCGGGATCCACGCGGAGCACCAGGCCGACCTCCGAGAGCTGCAGCCTGGCCGCTGCCGGGCCGAGTCCGATCAGCGGCGGCACGGTCACCTGCCGCCCCGGCTTCACGGGCGGTGGTGCAGGAGTGGTGACCTCGGGCGGGGGCGGATTCGGGGAGACCAGGTCTATTCGCACGGTCATGCCGAAGCTCACCAGTTGGCCCGCGGGCGGATCCTGGCCGGCGACCTTCCAGTCGGCGCTCGCGCTCGCCGGCTGCGGGTCCTTGCCCAGGCCGGCGGCGTCGAGAGCGGTTTCGGCGTCGGTGCGGGAAAGACCTTGCACATCTGGGACCTTCGGGCCGACCGTGAGGACGACCGTGTAGGCGACGTCGTCCCGGGCGGCGATGCCACGGTCCGCCGAGCAGTCTTCCACCACGTAGTCGATGACGTAGGACGTCGAGGTCGGCAGGAGGGTCTGGGGAAACACCTGAATGTCGATGTCCGCGTCCGGCACGTTCCGAAGCGTGTCTATCGCCACCTGGAGCTCCTGATGCCGTACGTCGGGTGGCTCACAGCCGGCGGGCGCGATCGGCGTGGGGGACGGTAGCACCGGGCTCAGGAACACGGCCAATGACACGGCGAGCATCGAGAGGTGGCGAAGCATCGGCTACTCCGCGGGGGATGCGGTCATGACGCCCGGGACACGGCTGGTGTTGGACATTTAATTCACTCCCCTTGAACGAGGTCACTTACCCAGGGCGATGATGAGGAAGAAGAGCACGATCAGCACGGCCCCCGCCACGACCGCCCACTTCACTTTCCCTCCCGAACCTGCCGAGGTGGCCGGCACCGGAGGCGTGACAGTGATCGGGGCCGGTGTCACGGCCGACTCGCCCGTCGGCCAGGGCTTCTTGATGAAGCCGTCCACGTTGACGTAGAGCCGCTCCCCGATGACCATCCTCGGCCACACCGCGGCCGCCTCTCGGAGCCGCTCCCGCACACCGGGCGGCGGCAGGGTACGGCTGCACTCGATGAGCGTGTCGGCGAGGGCCGACGGCATGACCCTCCGGAGGACCAGCGGATCCGGCTGCCAGGTTTCGACCGTCTCCTGGACGCAGCGCACCACCGCCCAGGCGAACTTGTAGTGGTCCGAGGTCACGTCGAAGGCCACCCCACGCTGCTCCACCGGAAGCTTCCACTGCTCCGGGTCGACGGGAGGCATCGCGCCCTCACCCAGGAGCGGCACGCAGGAGTCGCAGTCGAGGAGGTACGCCTTGGGGCGCGGATCGATCGTGAAGACGGCGTTGCGTAATTGCAGATCCCCCACCGCGTACCCGTGCTGGTGCAGCCAGGTGACGGTGTCCAGCAGCTCACCGAGCACGGCCAGCTTGTATGGCGGCTCGTAGTACGCCTTCTTCACCTCGTACCGTTGCGCGATCCGCCTCGCACGGTCCGGGCTCCGGGTGAGCTCGTCGAGGTGACGCGGGGTCTCGGTCGCCTCGCCCGAGCCGGAGGTCCGCTGTTCGAACATCGACCTTTCGGCGAGCCTGATCAGGATGCCCTCGGCCCTGGCGGGCGTGCCGACGACGGCGATCGGCCAGGCGCACCTCTCGTCCAACACCGCACGCTCCTCGTCCGGGAGCTCCCTGCGCCAGCGGATCATGGAATGCAGCGCGGGGACGCGCACCTCGTCGGCGGTCTCGGACTTGTACCTCTTGAACAGGTAGGTGCGCTGGTCGGGGGCGATGCAGAGCCGCAGTCCGTCCGTCTGCCCTCCGTCGCGGAGCATCGGCCCCTCCCCGGTGAATGTCAGCTCGCCGACGCGGACGATCATCGGAAGATCCGTCACGGCACGGCCGTATCGTGGCGTCCGGCCCAGATCGCGACCACCGTCCGGTCGTCGTCGAAGGTGGAGAGGCGGAAGTCGACCTCCCGGACGAAGTCGACCAGGCTCGGCGGCGTGCGCCAGGTCTGGGACAGCCGCTGGGCCAGCGGGGTCCGGCCGCCCGCGACGCCCGCGGCGAAGCCGTCGCTGCTGAGCACCAGCAGGTCACCCGCGCGCCACGAGAACATCTGGACCTGGATGTCGGCGAGGTCGCCCGGGATCGCCGCCGTCACGTTGTCGCCGCCTCCTCCTCCGCCCGCCAACGCCTGCCACTGGCCGCCGGTGACGAGGATGGCCGGGGAGTCGCCGACGGCGGCGCACACGGCTTGCCCCTCTCCCTCCGAAGGGAGGACGGCCACGGTCAGAGTGGTCCCGGGCCGTGCGGAAGGGGCGCGTTCGGTATTGGTGCCCGGCCGCGGCGAGCCCAGGGACTCGGTGGTCCGCCGGACCGTGTCGGACACGTAGGCGAGCACAGATTTCCAGTCCCAGCTCTGCGGGCGTTCACCGGACCGCAGCGCGGAGTCGATCCCGTCCAGCGCGGCCCTGACGGCGACCGTGGACGCGATCTCCGCGTGGCGCGCGCTGCCCAGGCCGTCGGCCACGACCGCGATGACCCAGCGCTCGTCGCTGCTGAGCCGCACGCCGTACGCGTCCTGCCGGGTCTCGCCGCGGAAGCTGTGCGTGCGGCCCCGTACCGTGGCGGCACGCACTGTCGTGCCCTTGACCAGGCCTCCGTCGAGTGCAAGCCCGGCATCGGCCGAGGTGGTGCTCCAGGGCAGGTGCACGGCGATCCGCCTGGGCTCGGGACCGACGACCACGCGGGTGTCCTGCGTGGCAGCGGACTGCGGCGCATTGGGAGTCGCCACGTCCGGCTGCCTCCCCCCACGCACGGCGGTCGTCGCGGGACGCCAGCCGAGGAGGTAGA
Source organism: Streptosporangium sp. NPDC006013 (assembly GCF_040614275.1). Classification (NCBI taxonomy): domain Bacteria; kingdom Bacillati; phylum Actinomycetota; class Actinomycetes; order Streptosporangiales; family Streptosporangiaceae; genus Streptosporangium; species Streptosporangium sp. NPDC006013. The sequence continues at coordinate 10,029 of NZ_JBEXUE010000174.1, read as the reverse complement.
GCGCGGTGAACGCCGCCGCCCCGCCCAGCAACAGGGCCAGGATCATCTGTGCCAGAGGGAACCCGGACGACGTCGACACGTTGTCGCCCGCCCAGTCCCTCGCCACGTCGGCCGACCTCTTCCCGTTGTTCTTCACCTCGGTGAGCAGACGGTCGACGACCTGCGGGGTGAGCGCGTCCGTCACCTCCTGGAGCACCCGCTCGGCCTCCGGATCACCCTTGGTGACCTGCTCGCTGGCGAACACGCTCAGCGTCCGGGGGGGCAGGATATTGTCCGGGTCCTCGAGCGGGACGAGGTTCCCCTTCTTCGAGCCGGCCGGGACGATCGCGCCTCCCGTGAAACCGGACTGCGTCAGGGCGGCGTCGAAGTCGGCCTGACTGCTGACGGCGAGTCCCCGGTCGGTCAGCGCCCGGTTGAACACGCTGAACTCTGGCGGGACCAGGACAGTGACGCGGGCCGTGTCGTTCTGGTACTTCTGCGCGAATTCGGCAATCGTCCGGACGTCCCGCTGTAGCGAGGGGGACACGGCGAGCACCGCGCGGCTCTGGATCGCCGTCCTGCTCACGAGTGTGTGCCCGGGGAGGGCTGTGGGGAGTCGCTGGTCGTCCGGCGTCGACGAGGCCGGCGACGCGGCCACGAGCACGTCGAGGTCGTAGTCGACGGCGACCCGTGCGTCGTCCGGCTGCTTCGCGTAGTCCGCGACCTCGGCCACCTTCTTGGCGACGCCGTCGACGTCGGCCCGGTCGAGCGCGGCGGCGTAGATCTCGGCGACGAGCTGCTCACGCTCTCCCGCCCGCGCGTTGACGATGATCTGCCGCCCCGAGTCGCCGGACCCGCTGCAGCCCGCGACGGCGAACCCGATGACGAGGGTGGCGACCGCGCTGGTACGGATCCGGCCCGGCGGGCCCATCAGGAGCCTCCGCACGGGAGCCGGCGCATGCCGGCCGGAATCGGGATCACGAAGTCGGAATTCCTGATCGAGCTGCCGATGCTGTCCTGGACCGCCTGGGCTATCGCCGCCACCACCTTGACCGCCTGGATCGACTCGTCCGCGACGTACGCCAACGGGTTGTTCCGGAAGGATGTCGCCACCTGGCAGAGGGTCTGCTCGGTGACCTGGCCGAAGCCCATCGCCGTGATGTGCGGGCGGTGCGGGAACGCAGGGTCGGTCAGCCTGGCACGGGCGGGCAGCCAGACCTCGGCAGGCTGGCGGCCATTTCCGACGAAGGGCTCGCCGTCGGTGATGAAGAAGACCACCGGAGTCTTGAGCTGGTACTGCCCGGCCAGGCGGGCACAGTCGGCCTGGATGAGCTGCCGCAGGGTCAGGAACACCTGCTCGTAATTGGTCTGACCACCCTTCGGCAGCGCGGGAATGTTGCTCGCGTCACAGGGCCGGGTGAGCGGGAGCACCACGTTGGCCCTGTCATGGAAGGCCACGATGGACACGTGCGCGGCCTCGCTCACCCCCGGATCACCGGCCTCGAGCTGAAAGAGCAGCTCCCCGACACAGTTGGAAAGGATGTCGAACGGAGTCTGCCTGCCGTCCTCGCGGGGGGCGTGCATCGAGTGGGACACGTCGCACGTGATGTAGAAGGGAAATGCCCTCGGAAGGGCATAATTGTAGGTAGGCTCCGGAGAATGCGACACGGCGACTACTCTCCTCAAGATCGCTGACGCGGACGGCCCGAGGTACGCGATACGGGCCCCCTCACCCCATTAGATACGCCGTGAAGGTCCCAGCATTACTCATTTTCGGGAATTAATAGCTGCGGCACGGCGACAGACTCTGACAACGCCGGTCTGTAGGGTCGGGAGCCGGCGCGGTTCGTCGTTTTTTATCGATGATCTACTCCAGGTCGAGCGCCGGGCCAGGGCGCACACCAGGACCGAACCGGAGCAGAAACGAGCAGAACTCCCGAGGCAGAGGCGCACCGATCACTTCTTCGAGCGCGCTGACCTCGGCTGCCGGTAGAGGGGTAATCGTCGAGGAATCGGCGATCTGGGCGAGTTCTTCACCCAGCGCGTCCAAGCTGATATTTCCTCGGTACTCCCACGCCGGGTCAGAATAGCGATCTATAACGCGAAGGGATTCGCCAGTCCACTGGCCAGACCCTTTGAAAGCAGGGATGGCCCTTTGTCATCCGTGCAGCATGTTGTCCCGTGATCGCTTGTTGCTCCCGGTTGTCGGCGGCGTCGGAAGCAGCGAGTGCGGGCAACTGCTCCTATCGCGGGTGCGAGGTGGGTGGCGTCTGTCTCCGTTGCCGCAGATGATCTAGGCTGGGCGCCTCCATCCACGATGAAGCGGCGGCAATCTTGCTTCCATTACCGCAGATGCCCCCGCGCTGGGGGATACCCCTGTTGACCCTGGCGGCTCTGGCGGCCCCCGCGTCGCGTACCGTCTGGTGGCACTTCCCAGAAGGGCCGGTCTTCACGGCGGAAGGATTTACCTGCCCCCTCAGCGCGGAGCCGTACGTCTTTCAGGACGTCCCCCACGTCTTTCGCCACTGTGTCGAAGAACCTGCGTTCTGCGACGAGGACGGTATGCCAGTCGTGACCGCTTCTCTGTGGCGGGAGGCCGGTGACGACTGCTGGCGGGTGGGCGAGATCGAGTACCCGGAAGGCGAGAGCGACCCCGATGGGTCGGCACACCTGTTCGAGTTGCTCATGGATCCGTCGCCGGAGGCGTTTCAGCGGTTCGCTGAGGATTACTACGGAGTCATCGTGGATCTTGATGCGGTGCGACACGTCTATGCCCTTCGTCCGCTCACGCAGGCGGTGGTCACTGCATTGAACGCCGACCTCGCCTTGGAAGATCTTGCCGAGGACCTTGCGGCAGCGAGGTACGCGGGCCGCGGTCGCCCTGCTTCGTGACGAGGGCTACGTGGTAACGATGCCGCAACGAGGATCGTTCGTCGCCGACCGGGAAAACTGGCCGGCCAAGTAAGCAGCACCCCAGATCAGGGGACACGTCCGGATACTGCTCAAGCTTGAAATTGCTCACTCTGAGTAGTCACATGGAGCGTGCAGTAACGGATGGGGCGGTCCGCAGCAGGCGGGACGCCCCTGCTCAAAGGAGAGAACCGCGGATGAACCGCAACACGATCGCCGCCGCACTGATTGCCCTCGGCTCCGTCCTGGCCGCGCCCGTAGCCGCCGGCCCGGCCCACGCAACGCTCCTAGCCGACCCCGTCGGCGATCTGGTCAACGGGATCACGCACTCCAGCGACTCGCCCCCCGATGATTTCGACCCCTTCGACTCCGACTCCGACAGCGACTCCCGCTCCGACAGCGACTCCCGCTCCGACAGCGACTCCCGCTCCGACAGCAAGTCCCGCTCCGACAGCGACTCCCGCTCCGACAGCAAGTCCCGCTCGGACAGCAAGTCCCGCTCCGACAGCAAGTCCGACAGCGACTCCGACTCCGACTCCGACAGCGACAGCGACTCCGACTCGGACAGCGACTCGGACAGCGACTCCGACAGCGGCTCCCGCTCCGGCAGCTAGACCCGTTCTTCGCACATCGCCCTGTTTGACCTGTGGTGATTACTCACGGAGATAGAGGTTGCACCACTTTGACGGTAGCGATACGGCATGTGCGAAGAACAGGGGTAGCGGGCCGTGGAAGGCGGGGAGGGCGGCGAAGGACTTCACGACCGACGCCTGCGGCACCCCGGTTCACGTCCTGCCCGACGATGATCGGCCCCGCCCGGCGCTCTCGCAGGCAACCCGCCATCCCTGCCGCCCAGGGCGGTTTTCAGGGGTTGTGGCGGCACCCGTCTAGGGCTGCCTAAAGCGCCTGGGTTGCAGGTCAGGAGGGGTCCGGAAAGCCCAGGCGGAGGATCTGGAAACCAGACCCCTCCCACCTGGATCTAGACCCTTCCTGGACCGGTCTTAGACGGTGATCTAGGCCCGCTTCAGCTCGCGGGGGCCGACGGATCCATGGTCAGGTAGGCGATCGGGCCACCGGACGTGGATTTGAGGCGTTTGCCGAGAAGGAGTTCGGCGATTCGCAGGTCGTCGGCTGTGCCGATCGTGATCATGTTCCCGGACGCTGTTGCCCTCATGCTGACCGGAAAATGACCACCTCAGCCGGGCACACGGCAGCGAACCCCGGCCATCGATGTGAGTCAGGCGGCCTGGGGCAGGGGAAACCGCCCCGGCGAGCGAGGAATCGTGAGGAGAAATTCTCTGCCGCTGCTCTACGGCTTGCTCTTCCCGGCGGTCAATCCGGGTGGCCGGTTGGCTCCAACATGGGCACGAGGAACTGCCGGGCCACCGCGGCCAGTTGCTCGTCGTCGTCGAGGTCGATGATCTGACTGGGGATCGCCAGGAAGGAAGCGGAGATCCGGACCATCAGTTCGGCCACGAGGTCGGTGTCCAAGTCGCTCGACACGTTGCCCGCGCGTTGCTCGTGGCGGAGCTGGCCTGCGACGAACTGCCGCACGGTGGCGAGGGTTCGGCCCCCGTCGCTGATCATGGAGGGTACGACCAGATCCGGTTCCGTGGTGATCAGACCGCCGATCAACGGGTTACGCCGGATGGCGCGTAATGAGCTCACAAAGCCGAGAACCGCCCGATCAGCGGCGGTATGAGCTTGTTCGATGTCGATGAGGAACTGGTCGAAATATCGGCGGAATTCTCGACGTACCACATGTTCGACCAGCGCGTCCTTGGTGGCGAACCGCCGGTAGACCGTGATCCGCGAAACCCCGGCCCGGCGGGCCACGTCCTCCATGGTCGACCGCCGGATACCCATGCGACAGAACTGCTCATACGCCGCGTCGAGTATGCGCGCACGGGTCTCGTCCATGTCGTCAACCTGTTCGACGGCATCAATGTACGCGCGCTCCAGCAGCGACTCCGAGTCCGACGGCGCCATGAGCACGGACAGTGCAGATTCCACGATCACCTCCTGTGATTGATTCTGCCTCAATCCCTGACAGTCGCTGTCACGGTCTTGTGATGTCCGACACTGTGTGCTGTATTGGTGATACTCAGATTCACTTCATGTTTCATCGTATCAGCAATGCTCTCGGCCTCACGAGGAGAAGGGACGAAGGCATGGACAAACTCAGCAGGCGCGACATGCTCCGGGCCGGCGGGACGTTGGGCGCATTCGGTGCGCTGAGCATCGCGACCCCCGCGCAGGCGCGCGTGTGGACGTGGTCGCCCAGTGGCTCGGTGGTGGGCACAGGGGCAGGCCTCGACCCGCGGTGGGTATGGGACCCGGAGGCCGACACGCTGGTCGCCTCGCTGATCGACCGGGGCGAGGTGCCCAGGGTCAACACTCTGCTGCGGACCTGGACCAAGAACGGTCAGCCGTTGCCGGCCGGACTGCCGGCGGACCTGAAGGCCTTCATGGAGAAGGCCCGCCAGCTGCCGGCCTGGGCCGACAGAGGCAAGATCGCCGCCGCGGCCGACTTCAACAACAGGCGGGGGCTCTACACCGGCGTGCTGTACGGCTTCGCCAGCGGCATGATGAGCACGGTCATCCCCAAGGAGGCGCGGGCGGTCTACTACTCGCAGGGTGGTGCGGACATGAAGGACCGCATCTCCAAGACCGCCAAGCTCGGGTATGACATCGGGACTCGGAACGCTTATGACGCCGATGGCGAAATGATCGTGACCTGCGTCAAGACCCGGCTGGCGCATGCGGCCGTGCGCCACCTGCTGCCGAAGTCCCCGCACTGGCAGGGGGCCGCCGACGAGGAGATTCCGATCAGCCAGGCGGACATGATGGTCACCTGGCACAGCCTGCCCACGACCGTCATGAAGAATCTGGTCGCGTGGAAGGTGCCGATGCCCGCCGGCGATTCCGCGGCGTTCCTGCACACCTGGCAGCTGGCCGCGTACATGCTCGGCATCAAGGAGGAGTACATCCCCGCGTCGTGGACCGAGGCCAATTCCCAGGCCAAGCAGGTCCTGGACCCGGTGCTGGCCCCGACGCCCGAGGGCATCAAGCTGGCCAACATTCTCCTGGAGCTCGGCGCCACGATCGATGCCGGACTCCTCACCAAGCGCGTACTCGGCTCGTTGACGCGCTTCATGCTCGGCGACGAGATCGCCGGATGGCTGAGTATCCCCAGGTATCCGCTCTGGGACGGGCTCCTCAACACGTTCTGGGGACCCTTCATCGCGGTCCGCGAAGGCGTGCTCAAGGTGTTCCCGGGGGCGGACAGCACCTACTGGCTCTTCGATGAGCTCCTTCGCAAGGTACTCCTGGCCTACCTGTCCGGAGCGCAGCAGATCAGCATCGAGATTCCGCTGACCAACAACCCGAACTACCCGAACTCCTGATCAGGACTGCCTGAGCCGGACCCTCGGCCCAGAAGCGGAGGAAAGACCTCGGCCTGGCTTGCTTCCCGCGGGCCGGGACACCGCTGCGAATTCTCAACCAAGGAGGAGTCCGGCATGGCGGAGCTGAGCAGGCGCAAAATGCTGATCTCAGGTGGAGCCCTGGGGGCGCTCGGAGCGCTGGGGATGGCGTTCCCGGCTCGGGCGACGCCCTGGACCTGGGCGCCGGGCGGTTCGATCGCAGGTGTCGGCGCCGGCGCCGATCCGCGGTGGGTGTGGGACGAGGAGGTCGACCCGCTGGTCGCCTCGCTGATCGATCGAGGCGCCGTCCCCGAGGTCAACCGCCTGCTGTGGAATTGGACCCGTAACGACCAGCCCCTGCCCGCAGGGCTGCCGGCGGACCTGCGGGATTTCATGGAGAGAGCACGCCAACTGCCGTCGTGGGCGAACCACGGCAAGCTGAACACCGCAGCCGAGTTCAACAAGTCCAGAGGGCTGTACCTCAATCTGCTCAACGGCGTGGGTGGCGGCATGCTGAGCACCGCCATTCCCAAGGAGGCCCTCTCGGTCTACTACTCCAAGGGCGGCGCGGACATGGAGGACCGCGTCGCCAAGACAAGCATCCTGGGATTCGCCGTCGGCGCCCTGAACGCGTACCGGCCCGATGGCTCCTGCGTGGTCGAGGCGGTGAAGACCCGGCTGGTACACGCGGCGGTACGACACCTACTGCAGAAATCTCCCCACTGGACCGGCGACATCCCGATCAGCCAGGAGGACATGCTGGTCACCTGGCACACCTTGCCGACCTTCGCCATGCGCAAGATGCTCGAATGGAAGGTCCCGATCAGTGCCGCCCACTCCGAGGCGTACCTGCATGTGTGGCAGGTGACCGCGCACATGCTCGGCATCAAGGACGAATACATCCCCGCCACCTGGGCCGCGGCCAACGCTCAGTCGGACCAGATCCTGCCCCGGAACATGGGGCCGACGCCCGAGGGTGTGGAGCTGACCGACATCCTGCTGGGTCAGCTCGCCGAGCAGACCAGTCCCGCCGGCATCGGCCGGCCGCTGTGCAACGCGCTCGCCCGGTACCTGGTCGGCGACCAGGTGGCCGACTGGGACGGCATCGAACGCGAGCCGGTGTGGGACCTGCTGATCCCCACCATCTGGCCGAAACTGGTGAGATTCCGCGAGGGCCTCATTCCGTTGCCGCTGGTACCCGAGACCGCCTGGGTCCTCGACGAAGCCGTGCGGAAGTACATCCTGTTCTATCTCACCAAGGCCAAGGAGACCAAGATCGAGATCCCCACGACCAACCGTCCGGGTTTGAGCTGAATGATGATGGGATCGAATGGCGGCGGGCCGGATGAGGGCATCGGGCGGCGCCGGTTCCTCGGGTACGTGGTGGCGGCTCCGACCCTGGTGGTCGCCACCGAACTCGGCCTGACGCCGACGTCCGACGTCGGGCTGCCCTCACCGGAACTCACGGAACTGCTCGACCTCAACGACATGATGACCGCGGCGGCGCTGCCGACCTCGGGCCTGATCTCGGTCGAGGTCAACCGGGACGGCACGGTGTCGTTCGCGTTGCCGCGGGCCGAGGTGGGGCAGGGCATCACCACCTCGACGGCCATGCTGATCGCCGAGGAGATGGCCGTGCCGCTGGAACGGGTGTGTGTCACACTGGCCGACGCTCGGCCGGAGCTGGTGTTCAACCAGCTCACCGGCGGGTCGAACACCACCATCGCCACCTATGTCCCGATCCGGGTCGCCGCCGCCATCGCCCGGAACCGGTTGCTGGCGGCCGCGGCGACCGAACTCGGTTCCGCGGTCACCGACCTGACGCTGAAGGCCGGGGTGATCATCGATCGCTCCGGCCGCAGCGTCGACATCGGTGCGCTCGCCGAGAAGGCCGCGAGCACGCGGACCCAGCAGGTGTCGGTGGAGCTCACGTCACGCGAGAACTTCACCGTCATCGGCAGGCCGCACAACCGGATCGACGCGCTGGACGCGGTGACCGGGCGCAAGAAGTTCGCGATGGACCTCGACGTCCCGGACGCGAAGCCGACGATGGTGTGCCGTCCGCCGACCATCAACGGCAAAGTCGGCTCGGTGGCCAACCTCGCCGAGGTCCGCGCCATGCCGGGTGTCACCGATGTGGTGACGATCTCCACCGGGGTGGCGGTGCGCGCCAGAACCTTCGGCCAGTGCATCGACGCCGTACGCGCCCTGCGGGTCTCCTGGAAACCCGGTACCGCGGAAGGAAAATCTGACGAGACCGTGCTCCGGGAACTGGAGGCCGCGGAGCTGCCGCTCGGGCTCAAGCCGCTGACTCCGACCGTCGAAGGCAAGTTCACCTTCTACTTTCGCAGCAACAGCGCGCTGGAACCCAACTGTGCGATCGCCGACGTGCGGGCCGGCCGCGCCGAGATCTGGTCGGCGTTGAAATCGCCGCTCGTCGCCAAGCAGACCATCGCCGCCAAGCTGGGGCTGCCGGTCGGCAGCGTTACCGTACACGTCACCGAAGGCGGTGGTTCCTTCGGGCGCAAGCTGTTCTTCGACGCCGCACTGGAAGCCGCCGAGGTGTCCCAGAAGATCGGCAAACCCGTCAAGCTCATGTGGCACCGTGCCGACGACTCCCGCCAGGGCCGTACCCACCCGATGGCCACCTCGCGGGTACGCGCCGCCTACCTCGGCAACACCGTGCTGAGCTACAAGCAGCGGCACACCAGCGTCTCCACGGACCTCGGCCACGGACTCGGTGAGATCATCACCGCCATGGCCGCGAGGCTTCCGGTGGGCGACATCGGCTTCTCCCAGACGTTCTTCCATCTCAGTCAGGCGATGTCCTACAACTTCGGCGCCGGCAGCCGGTTGCTCAACGAAACCGACAAGGGCTTCAACACCGGCAGCATGCGCAACGTCTACTCGCCCGACGTCACCTGTGCCCGGGAGCTCATCGTCGACCAGCTCGCCGCGAAGATGGGCAAGGACCCCTACCGGTTCCGGCACGACTTTCTCCGCGATGACCGCTCCCGGGCGGTGCTGGCGAAGGTGGCCGAGGTCGGCGCCTGGGGGCGGTCGATGCAGGTCGGCACCGCGCAGGGCATCGCGTTCCACGCTGAGTACAAGGCCGTCAGCGCCGTGCTGGTGGAGATCGACTGCCGGCCAGAAACCGTCAACCGCCCCATCCGCGACGGCGTGGCCGGACCGCGCGTCACCAAGGTGGTGATCGCGGTGGACGTCGGCCTCGCCGTCAACCCGCGAGGTCTGGAAGCACAGATGATGGGCTGCGCCATGGATGGCATCGCGCTGGCCCTGACCTCCAGCCTGCACCTGCGCGATGGGTACTTCCTCGAAGCGAGCTGGGACAACTACTTCTACACCCGGCAGTGGAACACCCCGCCCGAACTCCGGATCATCGTCATGCCCAGCACCTCCGAGGAGCCCGGCGGCGCCGGGGAACTGGGCGTCGCCGCGTCGCTGGCCGCGGTCGCCTGTGCGTACGGTCGCGCGACCGGAACGATGCCCACCAGCTTCCCGATCAACCACGGCACGCTCTCCTTCACCCCCAAACCGACCGTCCCCCCCATTCCCCCATCCCCGACCGACGGCCTGAACCACGCCCGCTGAAACAAGGAGATCTGAGTGCCTCAGCACACTTTCCGCGTCAAACCTCGCCCTGGCCGAGGAACTGGTCGGCCGCGCCGCGGTGTGCGTCGACAACGCCCGCCGC
>NZ_JBEXUE010000173.1:0-18539 GCF_040614275.1 Streptosporangium sp. NPDC006013 | reverse complement strand
AACACCTCCGACACGAACACCCTGCCGTGGTCAATCACCACGGTGTCAGCCGCTACTGTGAGCTTTGACCTCAACCGCGGTTGAGGTTGCAGGATGAGCGACCAGGGAATGTCCGGCATCTGACCATGAGGAGCATGTAGGTGAGCACGGACACCGGCTTTTACTCGATCATCGACTACACCGTCGACGGCTTTGATACCCAACGGGAGTTCGTGGCGGCCTTCGCGGAGATCCAGGAGCGGTGGGTGCGTTTCTATCCCGGATACCGGTCGGCTCGCTTCCATGTGAGCACCGACGGCACCCGTGTGTACAACATCGTGCACTGGGCCAGCGAGGCGGACTACCGCAACTTCGTGGAGACCTCGGACACCGAAGGCCGGATAGCCGCCATCGGCAAGGCCCTGGAGGGGCTGTCCGGCAAGGCCGAGGCGCGCATGAGCGGGATTCCCACCTACACCGTCGCCCGGGAGGTTGATCCCGGGCCGCAGCGCCTCGACTCCTGATCGAGCCGGAACCCCGTTCAGCGGGCACCTTGACCGGCCTGAGCGCCAGGCCGATGGCAAGGGCGACGCGGCGGCGAGGCGAACACCTGTGGCCCAGCAGTCACCGATCATCAAAGGACGTCCATGAAGGTAGAGATATACGCCGATGTGCTGTGCCCGTGGTGCTACATCGGCAAGAGACGCCTGACGGCGGCACTGGACAATATCGCCGACCGTGCCAGGGTGGAGATCATCTGGCGCAGTTACGAGCTCGCCCCGGAGGAAGGCCGGATCCCCGGCACAACGGCCGCCGAGGCCATGGCCGGATGGTGGGGTGACCAGGCGCCGATCCGCGTCGCCCGGATTCAGGCCCTGGGCGCCGCGGAAGGCCTGGAACTCAACCTGCATCTGGCCCGGCCGGTCAATACCTTCGACGCGCACCGGCTGTGCCATCTGGCGGCCGGCCGCGGGCGGGCCGACCAGATGATGGAGCGCCTGCTTCGCGCCTATCACACCGAGGGGCTGAACGTGGCCGACTCGCGGGTTCTGCAGCGCCTGGGTGCCGAGGCCTGCCTCGATGCCGACCAGGTGCGCGCCGTCCTCGCCGGTGACGACTACGCCGAGGAGGTGCGGGCCGATCGATGTCGTGCGGCCGAGCACGGCGTCACCGGCGTCCCCTCGCTGGTGATCGACGGCAGGCCACCGATCTCTGGTGTCCAGCCCGCCGCCGAGCTACGTCGGCTGCTGGAGCACGGCTCGCTCCGCCCGCACGATGTCCCGGCCACGCCTGATCGGACCGGCTGACGCCCATCCGCATCGGCTTCTGCATATTCTCTGAAAGGAATGGCACCGACGATGGATATCGGTATCGGGTTGCCCGGGCATGCTCGGTGGGCCGATGGCAGGACCCTGGTGGAGTGGGCGCGCCGCGCGGAGGCGCGAGGCTTCTCCACCCTCAGCGTCAGTGATCGCCTGGCATGGTCGACGCCGGAGCCGCTGATCACCCTGGCTGCCGCCGCGGGCGTCACCTCGCGCATCCGGCTCCTCACCAGTGTGCTTCTCGCGCCGTTGCGTACCAACCATGCGCTGTTCGCCAAGGCGGTCACCACGCTGGACCAGCTCGCAGGTCCGGACCGTCTGCACCTGGGTCTTGCTCCGGGCGTCCGGGAAGACGACTTCGTCCTCAGCGATGTGGACTACAGCATCAGAGGAGAGCGGTTCGACCGTCTCCTGGATCGCCTCGCGGCCGCATCAGCCCCCGATGGCCCCATCGGCCCAGGGCCGGCCACACCAGGCGGACCTCCCCTGCTGTTCGGCGGCAACTCAAAGGCGACCCTGCGCCGCATCGCCTCCTACGGGACGGGATGGATCGCCGGAGACGCCACCGTCCAGGACGTGCAGGACTTCGCACCCCACATCCGGCAGGCGTGGGCCGAAGCCGGCAGAACCGGGTCGCCGCGCCTGGTCGCATCGGTGATGTACGCCCTCGGCCCTGACGCCGAGGCCGCGGTCTCTGGCGCCATCGGCTCGTACTACGCCTTCGCCGGCGAAGAGTACGCGCAGTACGGCATCTCCATCGCCCACACCTCACCAGAGCAGATCACCGCCGCGATCACTGATTTCGACCGGATCGGCTGCCATGAGTTGATCTTCATGGGAAACGATCCCGATCCTGGGCAGGTGGACCTCCTGGCCGACGCGATCGGCCTCTAGGAACGCAAGAGCCCAGGAATGTTTCGGCCTCGAGTCCGGCAGCCTCGCGTCGTCGCGGCCCGAACCGGTTCAAGCTGAGGATCAGCTCGGCCAGCTCCCGGTTGCGGGCTTCGCCGCCCGGCAGAGCGCCCGGTGGGGTGAGGGCGCCACAGCGGTGGCCTCCGATTCCACCCACTTCTTCGCGTTCGACCAGAACATTTTCACCGAGGGGCATTCGAGGTATCGGCTTCTCCTACCCGCTGCCGGTGCCGACGCTGACCCGGCCGATCCGGTGGGAGGTCACGAGAACAACGGGGACCACCACCCGGCTGTGGTCAGTCAGTCGGCCACCGCCGGTTCTACGTCCAGGACCACCTTGCCCGCGATGCGCCGCTCCAGTAGCGCTTGGGCGGCCTCGGTGACGCGTTCCCAGGAACCGCGCCAGTCGACCTCCGGGGAAAGCCTCCCGGCCGCCACGAACCCCAGCAGGGTGGCCAGGTCCGGGCCGACCTCATGGACGTCGCCGAACGTGCTCATCGTCTTGGCCGGGCCGATGGAGAACAGTGAATACGGTGCGAACACCGCCGGCTCGTCTGACGCCCAGCCGATGTTCTGCACACCCCCGCCTGGCGCGAGGAGTTCCCAGGCTGCGGCCAGCTGTGGTCCGCCCACATTGTCGAGGATGAGGTCGACCGGCCGATCGATGCCCTGCAGGCCGACCACCACCTCGTGGGCGCCCAGGTCGGTCAAGCCGTCGGCGCGGGCCGCCGATCCCACCGAGGCGATGACATGGGCACCGCCCAAGGCCGCCAATTGGACCGCGTAACGGCCGACGCCGCCGGCCGCTCCGGTGATCAGTACCCGCCGGCCCAGGATGGAACGGGAACGCAACGTGCGCAGCGCCGTGATGCCGGCCATCGGCAGCGCGGCGGCGTCGGCGAGGTCGACCTGGGCGGGGACTTCGGCCACCGCGGTGGTGTCCACGGCCATCCGCTGTGCCCACGCTCGGGCGCCGAACGCCGCGACTCTGGCGCCTACGGCGGGGCCGGTGCCGTCGACCGCGGCGCGTACGACGACACCGGCGGCATCGTAGCCGTGCACGGTTCCGGCCGGACGCCGACCGGCGAACGCCACCTCGCCGCGGTTGAGCGAGATGTGCCGGACATCGAGCACCAGTTGGTTGGGTGCGGGCTGGGGTTCTGCGGCCGTCCCCAGACGCAGGGATCCCGGGGCGTCAGGATCAATGACGAGCGCGCGTATGTCCATGGAGTGCTCCTTCGTGGACAGGCAATAATCCGGACTAATAGTCCGTTTCGCGTACGATAGCATATGTGGACCGACAGTCCGCCTCGAGGTGATACCGATGGCCCAACAACGCGCCGAGCGCGTCGACGCGACCCGCAACCGCCGCGCGGTGCTCCACGCGACTGAGCAGCTTCTGGCCGAAGGTGGCGGAGACCACGTGTCGCTCGACCGCGTTGCCGCCCTTGCCGGAGTCGGGAAGGGCACCGTGTTCCGTCGCTTCGGTAACCGCGCCGGACTGCTACAGGCGCTGCTGGAGGAAAGGTCTCGCGAGCTACGCGACGCGGTCAAGAATGGACCCCCGCCTTTGGGGCCCGGAGCACCCGCCCGGGACCGGATGCTCGCCTTCCTCGACGGACTCGGCGCGATCGCCGAAGGCAACGCCGTCCTGCTGTCCGCGCACGAGCAAGCGTGCGCCGAGGACAAGTACGACGACCCCAGCTACCGGTTCTGGCACCGCCACCTCAGCGCCCTGCTCGCCGATGGACGCCCCGATCTCGACGCCGACTTCCTGGCCCACGCCCTGCTCGCTGTCTTCGATGGCGATCTGGTCCGCCAGATGACACCGGCCGACGATCCCCGCCGCTTCACCCGCTCAGTCCAGCAGATGGCCACGGCACTGCTCGGTCGTGATGATCGCCAAGGTGTCCATCTACGACCGATTCCTGAACAGGATCAGTGACCGGCGATTCGTGTCCTGTCTTGTCAATCATGAGGCACGGCATGCTCCGTACCCGCGGTGCCTCAGGTTGGACGAGACCGGGTCCAGCCGAGATACGGGGAAACCAGCCATGGGTCGATCTTGAGTGCGGTTTCCGCAGGTAGAACCCGCGGTTAGCGGTCGATCGTGATCAGTTTGAGGGTGTCCTCCTTTTTCTTGCCGGCGGACTGACGATCAGTGCGTCGCGTTGCGCGGAGCTCAGGCGGTCAGGCCTCGGGGCGATGGCGTACCCGCCGCGCCCGACCCGCTCCACGGTGAGCGGGTCGGAGAGGATCGGACGACGGCTGATCGCGTCCAGGGCGTCGGCCGCCCGCTGGATGGGCCAGTCCAGTGCCGTGGCGAGTTCGTCCACGGTGAGTGGCCGAGCGGCGTACACCAGCGCGGCCAGCACTGTCAGCGCGTCGTGCACGACGGCGTCGGTGAGGCCGCTGTCGTTCATCTGCTCGCTGATCCAGGTGAAGAACTGAGCCATCTGGCCCAGCCGGGTGCCGGCGGGCGTGCCGGTGCCGAAGATCTCGATCCCGTGCCGCGCGGCCACCGCGACCTCGGCGTGTGCCCCTGTGTCGGCTTTGAACGCCCGGAGCCAGACGTCGTCGTCGATGACGTACCGCTCGCGGCGGCCGGAGTCCTGTGTGCGCCTGACCAGCTCGATCGCCTCGAGGTAGCCGATGGCCTTGGACACCGACGCCGGGCTGACCTGTAGCCGGCGTACGAGTTCGGCGGACGTCAGGCCCCCGGAGCCGGAGGTGAGCAGGCAGACGAACACGCGAGCGGGCATCCGGGGAAGGCCGGTCCCGACCAGCAGCGTCGCGAACTGCTCCACGAAACCGCGCACGGACTCGGTCGGATGCCCGTCGGCTGGTGGCTCCGCGGCCTGAACCGGTCTGCGGCGGTGGGCGCGCTGCCCGGCGGCCTGCTGGGCGTGGTCGGCCAGGTAGCCGCTGGGTGCGCTGTTGCGTGCCACTTCGCGGCTGATCGTGGATGTGGGTCTGCCCAGCCGCCTGGCGATCTCGGCGTATCCCAGCCCTTCGGCCAGCCAGATCGCGATCTGCCGGCGATCCTCGTGGCTCAGCCTGCCTCCGGGCATCGGCTCGCCCCCCTGTCGGTTCGGGTTCACGGGTGCGTTCACCAACAGTACATTGCAACGGCTGGTTGGCGTGGATTGCATTTACCAACAACGCTGTTGCAACGATCGGTATGAAAGTCCAGCATTAAAGCACATTGCTGGAGGTTTCTCGTTGACGAGATTTGAAATGCAACGTAGCCTTTTCCCGCTTGGAAAGAATCGGACAGGACAAGGAACCCCTTATGGCAAGAGCGTTGGATGTGGCCCGGATGCGAGCTCGCGTCTCCGAGCTGCTCGCGGAGTACCGGATTCCGGGTGCCACGATCGGCGTCCTCAGCGACGGGGAGATCACCGACTTCGCGGTCGGCGTCAAGAACATCTCAACGCGGGAGCCCGCGACGACCGACACCATCTACCAGTGCGGCTCCGTATCCAAGACATGGACCGCCCTCGCCTTCATGCAGCTCGTCGACGAGGGGAAAGTCGCCCTGGACGAGCCGGTGCGGACCTACCTTCCTGATTTCCGGGTCGCCGACCCCGACGTCAGCGCCAAGGTCACACCCCGCCATCTCCTCAACCACACCAACGGCATCGAGGAGAACTACGGAGACCCGGGCGAGGACGACGACGTGTACAAGCGCATGGTGGAGAACATCGCCGGCGCATGCCAGGTCCACCCCTTGGGCCACACTCACGGCTACAGCGCGGCCCTGGGCTACGCGATCCTCGCCCGCATCATGGAGGTGAGCGACGGCAGGCGGTGGGACGACATCATGAAAGATCGCCTGTTCGACCCCTTGGGACTGACCTCGACGAGCAGCCGGCGTGAGCACGCGGACCAGAACCGGGCCGCGACCGGATACCTGATCCGATCCCTCGAAGAGGGACCCATCCTCTCACCGCTGGGTCACCTGCCGCGCTCCTTCGGCCCCGGAGGCAACGTCAACACGACAGCCCGGGAATTGCTCATGATGGCGTACGTCTTCCTCAACGGAGGAAAGGCGCCGAACGGGACCGGAATCGTCTCACCCGGCATCATCCGCGAGATGACGGAGTCGCGGGTCCCCATACCTGACCCGTACATGTTCGGGCCGGAATGGGCACTCGGCCTCATCGTATGCGATTGGCACGGCCAAACCGTCTACGCCCACGACGGCAGCGCAGTCAGCCAGAGCGCCCGCCTGCGGATCCTGCCGGAATCGAACATCGCCGTCTCGATGCTGGCGAACGCCGGGCCGCGCGACAGCTTCTACCGGAAGGTGTTCAACGAAATCCTGGCCGACCTCGGCGTGGTCACGATCCCCGATCTGCCGGAGCCCGACCCGGCCCTGGCCCTCGATCTGTCCAGGTACGAAGGCTCCTACGAGCGCCCCGGCACCCGCTACGAAGTGGCGGCCGACCGCGGAAAACTCCACCTCAAATTCACCCTGAACCCCATGGAGGCGCAACTCCTCAATAAACCAGAACAGCTCGACTACGAGCTGTCCCCGATCAGCGAGGCCCACTTCTTGATGCCTTCGGACGATCCGCTCGAGGACCCTCAGACCGTCGCGATCTACGACTTCAAGAATGGTGCCGCACAGTATCTTCACATCAATTGCCGAGTGAATCCGAGAGTCAATGAGGAGGGGGCCACGGTGCACGTCATGGCTGTTTCCACGGTTTCCGACAACGACGGCTTCTGGGATTCCCTGAAGAAGGCGTACGGCCGGCTTCCCAAGGGTGCCAAGTGGACGCTGGCGGTGGCGAGCACCGACGGGACCAAGGTGGTGAACGTCATCGTCCATGACTCGATCGACGGCGTCAGGAGCTTCTTCGAGGATCACGCCGGCCCCTTCGCCACGACAGAATACTTCGAGGCCGACGCGTCCAACGCGGTCGGCCTCCCGACGACGTAGCCGCTCCTTGCACTGCCGTCCGCCCAAGCCGCGATGGCGGCGCACCATTCGGATCCATGCGACCGTTGTCCTGCTTGGGGGTACGTGCGGTCCTCGACCACTACGTTCAGGCCGCCCGCGACCCGGGCCACCGGGGACCGACGCCGGCGACCGGCTGGGCATCTCCAAGCGTGCCGATCTCGACGTCGACGCCGCCCTGGGCGGCGCCCAGGTTGCAGCCGTAGGCGGACGCCACCAGTGTGCCCTGACGTACCTCCGCCTTGAGGGTCTCTGGCTCGTAGGCCGGCACCTGCATGCTGAACACCGTGTCGACCGCGCGCATGGCGGCCTCGAGTGAGACGGCGTCCTCCATGTCGCCGCGGACGAACTCGGCGCCTGCCGCACTCAGGTCCTTGGCCGCGGGTTCGCCGAGGTCGCGGACCAGTACGCGGACCTGCCATCCCCGCTTCAGCAGGTGCCTGATGGTCGTGCCACCCTGGTTGCCCGTGCCGTCGATGATCAAGGCGCGCCTCATGAGTCGACCACCGGAGTCGTCTGAGCGAGGGCGATCAGCCACCGTCCATCGTTCTTGACGAGCACGAACGTCAGTGCACCGCGCCGGCCGTCGCTGACGTGCTTGATCAGATTGGCCAGGGCCACGTCCTCACGCAGGAACGTGACGTTCAGCAACTCGTTCCTGGTGATGACGTCCTTCAGCGGTGTCTCCAGAGCCTTGGTCATGACCTCGCGCACCTGGTCACGGCCCTGCAGCCGGACACCGCCGAAGTTGACGAGTGACACGTTCTTGGCGAGTAGCCCGGTGAACCCGTCCACGTCGCTCTGTAGTTCTTCGGCGTCGCGGACGACCTGCTCGATCGCCGCTGTCTCGGTATTCATCACCATGTCTCCACTAATCATCTCTGCTTGCGGAGCGATTCACTCCGGTGCGATGACGGTATATCGGAGTGGATCGCTCCGCAACTTGGTAGGCTTGCCGTGATGGCCACACGCAACGACCGCGCAGAACGCAACGACCGCGCGCTACTCCAAGCCGCCCGCGCCGTCCTCGCCGAGGACGGCGCACACGCCTCCGTCGCTACCATCGCCGCCAGGGCGGGAGTCGGCATCGGCAGCCTCTACCGGCGCTACCGGACCAAGGAGGAGCTGTTCCAACGGCTCAGCGTCCTATCCCTGGAGCACTGGATCGAGGCGGCCGAACAGGGCCTGGCCGACCCCGACCCGTGGGCCGGACTCGCCGGGTTCATCAAAGACAGCGTGGAGTTCGGCCAGGGAACGATGGCCCCGATCGCCGGGGCCATCGAGGTGACCGATGAGATGAGTGCGAAGTCCCGCCGCGGCGACGACCTGCTCGACGCCCTGGTGCGGCGCGCACACGGCGCCGGGACACTCCGCCCCGACGTCACCGTCACCGACATCTCACTCATGATCGAACAGCTCGGCCGCTCCCCGCTCGTCGACCAGCTCCGCAAACAAGGCAGGGACGACCTGCTTCCCGCGGCCACCCAGGCACGCGCGCGACTGATCACCATCGCGCTTGACGGACTGCGCTCCGGCTCCCCCGGCCGGCTCCCCGGCGACCCCCCGGGCGAGGAGCTGTTCACCGCTCGCTGGGCTCCAGCCTGATCGCCCACGAGGGGCCTGCGGATGCGGCGCTGCCCGGCGATCTGGTGGCCACGCTGAAGACGCCGGAGGGCAGGCGGTACTCAGAGCTGGAGCGGCTACGCCGGCCGCCGACGAAGACGGGCACCGCGTTCGCCCCGCGTGAGGGCCTGCGGCCATTGCGCCACCCGGACACGGTCGAGCTGGACGCGGTCGAGCTGGACGATGGTGGCGAGGACGTGTAGTTGTCGTCAGTCCGCTGGTCGTGTCTTCAGCGCCGCCCGCCGGTCGAGGGCGGCGATCTCACGTACGGCCTCGGCGATGGCCGGGAAGTCCTTCTTGAGGATCGCACCGTGGTTGCTGGTGACCTTCGCGCCGATCTGGATGTTCGGGTTGCGGGCGGTCACCGCATCGAGACTGGTGCGTATCCGTTCCTGCTCATCACCGCGGCTCCCGAAGGACGTCCCCGAAGCAACGACATACCGCACCGGGACGGTGACGTTGTCCAGCACCGGGCCCAGCTCGCGCTCGCGGGAGAGCCTGCCGAGCTCGATGTTGCTGTTCGCCTGCTGTTCGGCGGTCATCCGCGGGGCCAGGCCCGTCGGGCGCAGCAGCGGCAGGAACCAGCTCATCCGCCGAAACAGCTTCCGGATCCGCTGCTCCATGGCCTCGTCGAGCCAGTCGTACGGGAACGCGCCGTCGACCAGGACCGCGCCCAGGGCACGCTCCGGATTCCGGCTGGCCCAGTGCGCCGCGACGACCGCGCCGTAGGACCAGCCCACCAGCAGCGCCCGGTCCACACCCCTGGCCGCGAGAACGGCATCGACATCCCGGACGGCGACCTCGAAGGAATAGTCCGCCGAACGCTTCGATTTGCCGCGGGCCCGCTCGTCGTAGGTGATGTGCCGCCACCCCGTCCCCAGTTCGGCGATGACCCGCCGCCAGTACCCCTGAGTGGCGAACTGGCCGTTGAGGTAGACCACAGGGATACCGGCACCGCCGGTGTCGGTGACGGCCAGGGCCGTATCGTCAACCGGCACCATGCCGGTCCAGGCCGAGTTGGTGGAGAAGGTGCTGTTCTTCGTCATGTGTTCCACCTGGTCGCGTTAGACGTCTTGTGCGGCTTCTCCAGGCCCTGCACGTGGATCGCAGGCCCCCTCGGGACGGACGGCCGAGTCCTCGGCGACGACCGACAGGATCTCGATCGTGGTGGGCCCGGCCGGATAGTCCTGGTCCTGCTTCTTTAGAGGCTGCGGGCGGTGATGTCGCCGTGGGAGGTGGTGGCGCGGATGTCGAGTTCGGCGGTGCCATCGTTCTTGAGGGCGTTGCTGACGCGGCCGTAGCCGGTGCCGGCGTCCAGGGCGGCCGAGACGCCGGCGGCGGCGGCGACCGAAATGTCGCCGGACTGGGTGCGGAGCACGACCGTGCCGCGCACGGCCTCGGTGATCCGGATGTCGCCCCTCGCGGTGCTGATCTCCGCGGGGCCGTTGAGCCGGCCGACCTCGACGTCGCCGTCGATCGCAGTGAGGCGGACGCTCGCGGCCTCGTCGATCTTGATCTGGTGGTACGCGCCTTCGAAGGCGATGTCGCCGAGGCGTCCGACGCCGCGGAGCTCGGCGCCGGCGGCCTTGGCCTCGATGCGGGAGCCGGCGGGCAGCTGGACGGTGACCTCCAGGGATCCGGAGGGGCCGAAGAGCTGGTTGTCGGGGGTCGAGGCCGTGATCCGCAGAACGCCGTCGGCGTAGGCGACGGTGGTCTGCTCGGCGGTCTTGGTGTCGCGGCTCTTGGAGGGGTTGGCTGGCAGGACCTCGACGGTGGTGTCGGCGCGGTCCGCGGCGATGAACTGGATGCGTCCGGCGGGGATGTCCAGGACGGCGGAGATCGGGGCGGGGGTGTCGAACTTCTGCATCGTGCTCTCCCGTGCTCGTTCGTTGTTTCTGATACCGGAAACGCTACGTTGCTTTCCAAAATCCAACAACATACTTGTTGCACAGAATCGAGATTTACGCAGGTAGAAGCTGGAAAACTGTTGCAACGGTCTTGAGGATAACGCAACGGCAACTGCCTCGATCATTGCAATGAATGAGAAGTGAACGCTATAGTGGGAGGGTCAGGGACCGCCACGAAGGATCACCAAGGAGATCGCGATGCCGGGAGGCAGGCTCACCCAGCAGGAACGCCGGCAGATCGCGCTGGGTCTGGCCGACAGCCTCCCCTACGCCGAGATCGCCCGACGCCTCGACCGTCCGACCTCGACGATCACGCGTGAGGTGATGCGCAACGGCGGCCCCACCGCCTACCGCGCCGACCTGGCCCACCGCGCCACCGAACGCCGCGCCCACCGGCGCAGGCCCGCCTCCTCCCGAGGGCCGGAGTCAGTCCCCCAGCCGCACGGACGCGACGCCGAGGCCGTGGCCGAGTATGAGGAGACGTTCACCGCCGTCCTCATGGCTTCGGGCCTGACCAAGATGACGGCCCGGGTGCTGACCTGCCTGTTCACCACCGACGCGGGCAGCCTTACCGCGTCCCAACTCGCCCAGCGCCTCCAGGTCAGCCCGGCGTCCATCTCCAAAGCGATCGCCTTCCTGGAGAGCCAGAGCCTCGTCCGCCGAGAACGCGGCGAACGCCGCCGCGACCGCTACGTCGTCGACGACGAACTCTTCTACCAGGCGACGATCGCCAGCGCCCGATCCAACGACCAGCTCGTCGAAACCGCACGCCAAGGCGTCGCCATCCTCGGCCCCCACACCCCCGCCGCCAACCGCCTGGAGAACATCGCCCGCTTCCTCGACTTCATCAGCGAAAGCATCACCCGCGCCGCCGAACAGGCCCGCGAAGTCCTCCACACCAAACCCGAAAGAACCTCAGACGACACCGCTCAACCAAGCCCAGGCCGCGGATAGTCAGCCGTCTCGATCGTCAGGTCAGTCCCTCTACAGCACCTGGAGCACCAGGGGATCACCACCGATGTCCACGATGGTCATGGCCTGGGGATGATGTAACCGAATCACACTTCCCGGCGATGATGCAGTTTCCTAATGTTGACCGTATGAAGCCGAGTTGGCCATTCGTGGGGCGGCTGGAGGAGCTGCGGTTCCTGGACGAAGCGACGCGGGGGGCCGGCGGTCTGCGCGGTGTGGTGCTCGCGGGAGCGGCCGGGGTGGGTAAGACCTGGCTGGCTCGGCAGGCGGTCGCGCTGGCCGGTGAACGCGGTGCCGTCACCCGCTGGGTCGTTGGGTCAGGGTCGGGACGCAGCCTCCCGTTGGGGGCGTTCGCGGCGTTGCTGGGCCCGATGAGCGGCGATCCGACGTCTTTGCTGGGGGAGGCGAGCCGGGCACTTGTTGCCGGTGCCGGTCGAGCCGAAGTCGTGCTCGGGATTGACGACGCCCACCTGCTCGATGAGGTCTCGGCGCTGCTGGTGCATCAGCTCGTCGTACACGACATGGCGACCGTGGTGGCCACCGTGCGCACCGGCGAGACCGCACCTGCTGCGGTGACCGGTCTGTGGAAAGACGGATATCTCGACCGGCTTGAGGTGCAGCCGTTTCCGCAGCCGCAGACCGGTGCGCTGCTGGAGGCGATCCTTGGTGGACTGGTGGAAGGCGTCAGTGTCAGCCGGATCTGGGCGATCACCCAGGGCAACGCGCTGTACCTACGGCAGCTCGTCGACGGGGAGATCGAGGCTCGTCGGCTGCACCGAATCAGAGGCGTGTGGCGGTGGTCCAGAGAGTCACCGGTGTCGCCAGGATTGGTCGACCTGGTGGCGATCCGGATGGGAGATTTGTCGGAGCCCATGGGTGCGGTGGTGGACCTGCTCGCCCTCGAGGAGCCGCTGGGGGTCCGCCTGCTTACCCGGCTTACCGATCCAATGGCCGTCGAGCAGGCCGAGGCGGCGGGCCTGATCTCCGTCGAGCAGACCGGCCGTCGACTCCAGGCGCGACTGACCCACCCTCTCTACGGGGAGGTACGGCGGGCAGGCATGGGGCTACTGCGGGCGCGCCGGCTCCGTGGCCGAATCAGCCAGGCGCTGGCGGAAACCGGGGCACGCCGGGTCGATGACACACTGCGGCGTGCCGTCCTCGCGGTGGATTCAGACCTCAAACCGGACTGGCGCCTGCTCACCGAGGCGGCCGGGCGCGCTGCCCAGCTGTGCGACCTTCCTTTGGCCGTACGACTCGGACGTGCGGCGCAGGCAGCCGGCGGCGGGTTCGAAGCCCAGGCGATCGTGGTGGCCGCGGTCACCGGTTTGAGCGGCTCCGCGAATGCGGAGATGGCCGCGCTCCTCGCGATGGCCAGCACGGATGCGGAAGTGGTCAGGGCCACGATGATGCATGTGATAGACCTGGCCTGGATGCAGCTGAGACCGAAGGATGCGGAAATGCTTCTCGAGGCGGCTGAGTCGCGGGTCGCGGACAACGGCGGCCGGATGCAGCTGATGGCGCAGCGGTCGATGTTCGAGGGACAGCTCGCACGACCGGTTCGGGCGATCGAGTCCGCGACCACGGCGTTGGCGTCACCGGGACTGCCGGACGGGTCGATAGCCCTTGCCAGCTGCGGATACGTCGCCGGCCTGGCCACAGTGGGCCGCGCCGACGAAATCGGCCCGGCGGTCGCACGTGGCCTCGCGGCGGCGAGTCGCTCGACGGAACTCGCCTACTTGCGCTTCCCGCTGATCGGTCTGCAGGTTACCGGGTTCCGCTTGGCGGGATATCTACAGGAGGCTGCCGACGTCGCACGCGAGTGCCGGGAATCGGCAGTGGGCTTCGATCTTCCTACCGTGATCAGCAGCGTGCTGATGGGAGACGCCATCCTCGCGCAGGGCCGGCCGGTCAGCGCCCTCCAATGGCTGCTCGAGGCCCACGCCGGCCTCGAGCGGTTCGATCACGCCGGCGGCTTCGAGTATGCCTGCCTGATTCCCCTGAGCCGTGCGCTGGTCCTCGCCGGTGACCTGGTCGCCGGTGAGGAGGTGTTAGCGAAACTACGCGCCAACGAGCATCCCACACTGCTGTTTCTCCGGCCTGACATGCTGTTGGCCCAGGCGTGGATGGCCGCCGCACAAGGCGTTTCAAGTGATGCGATCGCGTTTGCGCAACAGGCAGCTTCGGTTGCGGGAGCGGCCGGGCAGTTCGCCCACGAGGTGCAGGCGCTGCACACCGCGGTCTGCTTCGGCGACCGGTCCGTCGTCGAACGGCTCGCCGCTCTGGCCACGCGGGTGGACGGGCCTCGGGCCCGGGCCGCGGCCACGCACGCTGCCGCGCTAGCCGCCGACAACGGCGACGCACTGCGAGCTGCGTCTGTGGAGCTGGAGCAGATGGGAGACCTGCTGGCCGCCGCCGACGCGGCCGCGCAGGCGGCGACCGCATACACCCATGTGGATCGGCGCGGCGCCGCCCAGAGCGCCGTCGCTCGCGTCCATCGGCTGACCGAACGCTGCGAGGGTGTCCGCACTCTCGCGACAATCGCCGCCATCCGGCCGTTGCCACTCACGGACCGCGAACGCGAGATCGCCACTTTGGCCGCACAGGGGATGTCCAACCGGGACATCGCTGACCGCCTGGTCATCTCAATACGTACCGTCGAAAATCACCTGTATAGGGTGAACGCCAGACTTGGCACCACCAGCCGAGCCGAGCTCGCTGCCATACTCACGACGCCTGACCCGGGGGTCAAAGAACAATGAGGTGACCGCAGCGGCTTTCACGTGATCTTGCCGTGCTCGAAGGACTCCCCCAGGCCAGGATGAACGACGTCGGCGCGTCGGCGGGGACCTTCCGGCCGCCGGAAACACCGCCGGCTGGTTCGCCGGCCGCTGTACCGACCAGATGCCATCCAGGGCCACGGCAACGTGCACGGCTACACGGCCAGCTCCAAGCGCGCCGCCGATCCCCGCTTCGACTCAAACAACAGGCCGGTCCTTGTCGCTGAGCGCGGTCCAGTGCTCCGCCGGCTCATCCACGCCTGGCGGCGGACACTCCATGATCTATAGATCATCCGTATGTCCTGACATAACTACGTCCTATTGATTTATGGTGAATTCGTCGTTACGTTCTTGTAGAACCTTATCCCCCCAAAACGAGGAGGCGCAATGCGTCTTCTGTCCAGGCTATTCCTGGCAGCCCTGACGTTCTCGCTGGTAGGAGGGTTGGCGATACCCGCAACCAGCCATAGCGTTCCGTTGGTGGACCCCCAAGTGGAGACCCCTGCCCTGTTCGACGACGAGGCGGGCGGCAACGCCAACGGTGATGACCCGGCGATCTGGGTCCACCCGTCCAAGTCCAGCAAGAGCGTGGTGATCGGCACGGCCAAGGAGGGCGGGCTCTTCGTCTACAACCTCGACGGGCAGCAGCTTCAGCACCTTCCCGCGCCCGCGGCCCCGGGGCCTGACGACGAAGTCGGACGGTTCAACAACGTTGACGTCACCTACGGTTTCGGTGGGCGGGATCTCGCGGTCGTCTCCGACCGTGGCCGGGACCAGCTGCGGATCTATGCCATCGTGGACGGCCAGCTCACCGACGTGACCGACCCGGCTGCGCCGTTCGTGTTCAACACCACCCAGGAGCAGGTCAACGACGCCGAGACCTCGTACGGCCTGGCCACCTGGAAGGACTCCACCGGCACCTACGCGCTGGTCAGCCGCCGCCACAGGACCTCGATCGGCCTGGTCAAGCTTCTTCCCAAGCCGAACGGCAAGGTCGGTTACCAGCTCGTCAGGACACTGAACCTGCCCGCGTCGTTCACCCTGCCGAACGGCCAGAGCTGGACCCCCTGCGACGAGCCGGGCCGGGAGCCGCAGGTCGAGGGCATGGTCGTGGACCAGGAGAGGGACGTCCTCTACGCGGCCCAGGAGGACGTCGGCATCTGGCGGATGCGCGCGGACCTCACCGGAACACCTGTGCTGATGGACAAGGTCCGCGAGTACGGCGTGCCCGCCACCTACGACCCGGCAACGGAGGAGTGCACGCCCGGTACGGACCCGGGCTACGGCGGCCAGCGTCTGACCGCGGATGCCGAAGGTCTCACGATCTACTACCGAGAGAATGGCAAGGGCTACCTGCTGGCCTCCAGCCAGGGCGACAACACCTTCGCCGCCTACCGCAGGGAAGGATCCAACGCCTACCTGGGCCAGTTCCAGATCGGATCGCACAACGGCATCGACGGCGTCGAGCACAGCGACGGCTCGACCGTGCTGAACGTCCCACTGGGCGACTTCGACGAAGGTCTGTTCATCTCACACGACGGCGCCAACACGCCGACCACGCCCGACCGCGAGAACACGAACTTCAAGTTCGCCCACTGGAGTGACATCGCCGACGAACTCGACCTGGACGTGGACACCGACGGCTGGGACCCGCGCGACTGAGCAGCCGGGAAAGCCGTCGGCTACTCGGCGGATTCGAGAGCTCGTTGCAGCACGTAATCGGTTGATCAAGCCGCGAGTACTTTGATCGGACGCTCGGCTGGGATTCCCCAGCCGAGCGTCCGGCGTGGGTGGCTGAACTCGGCATCAGGCTTCACGGGTGTGTTGGAACAGGTCGGTGCTCTTGGGGAAGTATCGGCTGAGCAGGCCGTTGATGCTCGTTCGAGCCTCACCATTACGGGCCGGCCGGGTCACCGCCGAGCGCGAGCAACTTCTCGGTTTGGATCACGAGGTCTTGTTCATCGGTACTACAAGCGGGCATAGCCGACACGCGCTCCGTTCACGCCCTTCAGTGCTCCGGATAGGGCCCTGTCACCGGAACGGTTCGCGGAACAGCTATACAGAACACCCTGACCTGGGGTCTGCTCCGGCTGGGGGATGTTCCGGTGAGGGGTCCCCCAGCGGAACACCACCGCCTCGAACCCTTCGGTTACCTCGCCCCTGGTACGGCGATCCTTGACGGCCCCCCAGCCAAGGTGTCCAGGGCAGCCGTACCGCCTCGATCTCGGAGTCTTTCAGCAGCGCGTCGATGAGTGAGGCGGGCCCTGCCACCTTGGTGGCCCACAGGTCGTAGTCGGTACAGATGACCCACGAGCGGTCCTCGGCCCAGAGGTTGGACGGGCTGAAGTCGACATCGGGGTTGTCGTACAAGATCTCGGCATCGCCGAGGCGACCCGCACGCACATGGAGGTTGTCGAAATCGGTGGCCCCGAGCATTAGCGAGCTGTAGTAGGCCAGGCAGCGGGTGCCCGCGCCCGCAGGGCTATGGGCACGAAGCAGCCTGATCAGGCGATTCCAGGTCTCGCGGTCCATGCTGCCCTCGGTCGGCGGAGCGATCGTGATGGGCCAGCTGCCGTTGACAGGGACGGAAGGGAAGCAGCGGTAGCAGGGCAAGAGGCCGTCGGGAACTACCGGATCGCCGCTGCGTTGCGCGAGGTCGGCCCAGCGCAACCGTTGCCAGCCGGGGCCGGGGTGCTCGGCGCGGCCCAAACCGCCTCCAATGACGGTTCCTACGGTGTTCATGTCGGTGCCACCGACGATCTCGGGGGCGGCACACTTCCATCCACGATCGCGGCGCGGTGGACTTCGTTGTACGAGATGTCGGTGGGGGCCTGGTCGTGCTCGTACATGGAGTTCAGTACCCAGGCTGCGTCCGGGAGCGGGGGCGGCATGAAGCCGGTAAGGCCGTCTCCGGCGAGTTCCCGCAGCCAGTCGGCGGCACTGGACGGTGCGAGCGGCCACCTGGCTGGCAGCGGGGTCGATGGCTGAGGCATCCGACTATCTCCCAGGTCAGAGGAAGATCTGCCTCGCAGAGCTTCGGTGCTGCCGACCTGGCGTGGTCTACGCCTCGATCCCGAGGTCGAGTCGGGTTTCCATGTCGAGGCGGAAACGTCCGTAGGGGTTGACGAGCGTCCAGAAGAGCGGCGACAGGGCTCGTCGGTCCTCGTCAGTGAGCTTGGACGTCCACTTCGGGTCGCGCAGGACGGCTTGCAGAAGCTGGGTGTTAATGAACACCAGCGACGACTGGAGCAGGTGCAGGGCGAGCATGGAGACCTCGGCGTGCTCGCGGTCGGCGCCGGTGAGAACTCCGGGGGCGGCCTGGCACCTCTGATCGCATTGCACGCCGTCGCCCAGGTTCAGTCCGCTGTCGGCCAGCCAGCCGACCGCCGGTATCGAGCCGATGGCCACCAGCACCAGGTCTGCCGGGACGTGGACGCCGTTGTCCAGGCCCACTCCGGTCACCTGGCCATCGCGGCTGGTCAATCCGGTGACCGCAGTGCCGGGGCGGAGCCGCACGCCGTGCTGGATGTTCAGCTCGGCGAGTAGCTGCGCCACATGGTCGCCGAATTGGCGGATCATCGGCGCGGGCAGCGGATCGATCAGGGTGACGTTCAGGCCGAGTTCTCGGGCGACCGCGGCGACCTCCGATCCAAGGAAGCCTGCGCCGACGATGGCCACCGGGGTGGCGGCGAGGAGCCCGTCCCGCAGGGCGAGGGCGTCATCGATGGTGCGCAGCAGGTGCACACCGCCGAGTTCGTGTCCCGCGGGCAGCGCCCGGGGGGTGACTCCCGTGGCGATCACCAGCCCGTCATAAGCAAGCACGCTGCCGTTCGAGAGGGTGAGTTTGCGCGCGTCGGCGTCGAGGGTGGTGGCGGCGATGCCCAGCAGCCGGTCCGCGCCCAGCATGGTGAGGGCGTCGTGGCGCCGCAGCGCCACACGGTCGGGTTCCCACCTGCCGCGCAGGATTTGTTTGGACAGCGGCGGCCGATCGTAGGGCAGCCGCGGCTCCTCACCGACCATGGTCAATGCGCCGGTGAATCCTTTCCGGCGCAGGGCTTCGGCGGCGGTCAGACCCGCCGCC
>NZ_JBEXUE010000172.1:0-18612 GCF_040614275.1 Streptosporangium sp. NPDC006013 | reverse complement strand
TGTCGATGGCGCTGCGCGCGAGCAGCAGCGGCCCCAGAAGTCCTTCTTGTGCAGTGATCTCCACGCCGTTCCGCCTCCCCAAACGAGTGCACATAGCACCCGCATCAGCCCCTGCGCCTGCTCACGGGTCAGCGCACGCCGTTCCGGCCGCAGCCCCCCGCGCTCCCTGGCCGTGACCGTCGTCATCGTCATCGGATTGACCTGCACCCACCCGACCAGCACCGCGTGCTTGAACAACGCCGACACCGACCGCCGAAACCGCGCCTGGGAGGAGGCGGACTGCAACGCCCCCGAGACGGCCTCCGGCTGCGAGCGCCGCCGCCCGTCCGGCTTGCGCGCGAAGGCCAGCAGAACGGCGTCCACCTCCTCACCCGTCAGATCATCCAAAACCACCTCCTCGCCCACCAACTGCACAAAGGTGGTTACATCACGCGCGTACACCTCCGCCGTCGACATCGACAACGCACCGGTCAGGGTCCTGGCCCGCACCAGCTCCACATAACGGTCGGCGCACTCACCCACACTGAGACGATTCAGATCAGCCGGCCGCATGATCCCGACGGCACCCCTTTCGCGCCCGGACCGCCCTGAAACGGCCACTCACCTCGCACCGGCACCGGTAGGGACGAGGCCACGAAACGGCGACGCGGAAAACCACCGCCCCGCGCACGCCCGTCCTGCCCACCAGATCACCGATCATGTCCATCCCCCACGGTAAACGAATGCCCGCACCCGGGCCGCCCCTCAAAGAAGACCGGGCACGGCATCGACCACGCGGCCTTTCGCCGAGTGCTCGCAGCGCGCCCGCAGCAGGGATCGGGCCAGGAGCCCGAACGGTCACCGGGGGAATCGGGGAGCGGAGCCTTGAGCCGTCCCACCACCTTCCCTCGCCCGCTACGGCCAGTTGACCGGGATACGCGGACACAACCGCCGATAGGGCTGCGCGTCACGGGCGATGATGCGCCAGTCGGTGACATTGCCGATCGCGGTGACCCGCGTGGAGGCCGAGTGGGCGGTGTGGGCGGCGGCAAGGGAGACGACCTCGCGCTCGGCCGCCATGCCGCCGATGATGAGGGCGTCGTCGGCGTCGAGCACGTCAACGTGCTGGGCGATCATGTAGAGAAGGCCGTGCAGACGCTCGCGAGCCGGAACGGTGAGCGCCTGGCGGGAGGCCTCGGCGGCCGCGACGGCGGACACGACAATCGGGTACCCGCGACGGACGGCCTCGCCGATGATCACTTCAATCTCGATGTCCTTGCTCAGCCAGTCGTTGAGGGCCGAGTGGTCCAGGACGAGGCCGGTGTCGAAGAACCTCACGGACGGTGGCTCTCCTCGATCTGGTCGAACATGGCGCGGACACGGGCGAGGACGCCGCCGGGGGAGTCGTCGAGGTCGTGGCCGACGAGTTGCCGCCAGGCGGTCATGCGGCGGTCGCGCTGGAGTTTCTCGGTGACGGCTTCGCCGATATAGGCGGATACGGTGACGCCGTACTCGTCAGCGGCCTCTTTGAGCTGATCCGCCTGCTCCTTGGTGTGGGAGAAGCTGGTCCGCTTATCCTTAATGTGCATACGTTCACTCTATAGAGTGCATACCTCTGGTGTCAGGTGCGAACCGCCATCTCCTCCGGGCAAGGGGAGGGGAAAAATCCGTACAGCCGGCAGGATGGTGACACCACGCGCCGGAGGCGGGCCTGCGGGTTCGTCGCACGCCGTGGCCACGGCGGGGGAGCGGCCGCGCACGGATGTCGTTCACCACGCGTCCCCGTGACGAGAGCCGCCAGATCGGTTCACCATTCCGGGAAGCCCGCCGGTTCGTTCGCAGCCGTCTCCAGCACCACATCGACGCCGTTTTCAACCATGTTCCGACAAGCCGAATCGCCTGCCGCCACAGGTCGTCTCATCGAATCCGGGCCATCGACGGTGTTTGCTCAGAAGGTGCCTCTGATCCCCTCCGCAGCTCTGGCGGTCGCAGCAACGTGCTCGTCGGCGGTCATGCCGAGGTTGGGGGAGTGCCGGTTGAGGTCATGCTGGTCGTCAGCCCACTGCTGGTAGTCCCGCCGAACGGTGAGCTCGTCGGAGTCGACAATACGGGCGATATCGGCCCAGGTGACCCCGGCCAGCAACGCGTGGTGAACGTTGGCGGGATGGCGCACGGTGCGTGCGATGCACTCCGCCAGCGCCAGCAACTCGATGTGCTCGGCCACGGTGAGCGCAGGACGGTCATCGGCTCCATGCCGGGCGGGGTCATAGATTCCCCGGGCCACCAGCTCAATCCGGGCGCGAGCCGACGCGTGCTTGGCGGCCAACTCGTTGTAGCGCTCCAGCTGCTGACTGACGGGCATGTCGTAGCGAGCGTCGCGCCAGGTCGCGATGTGCTCAGGCATGGTCATTCGGCCAAGGCCGCGCGGAGACGTTCAGCGAGATCGAAGGCCCGCTGTGCCGACCAGGGGATCACACCGTTCTCGGTCATCAGGGCATGATACTGCTGCTCCGCGTAAGGAGTTCCGGGCGGCAGCGGGGCGATGTGCCAGTGAAGGTGGCTGTTGCCCTGCTGACTGCCCAGCGAAAGCAGATAGGTGCGCTCGGAGGGAACAACCGCCTCAACAGCCAGAGCGATCCGGCGAACCGTCCGCATCAACTGTAGATATGCCTCCTCCTTGAGGTCACGGACCACGTGCTCGACATGTGCCTTAGGAGCCACCAGGACCTTGCCGGGCATCGTGGGGTAGCGGTCCAGGAAGGCGATGTGGTGCTCATCCTCGAAGAGGATCTGTTCGGAGTCGTAACCGGGGGCGCCTGCCAGAATGGCGCAGATGAAGCAAGGACCGCTCTTAGCCCGCTGAACGTAACCGGCGAGATCGAACGCCTCTTTCCGCTCGACTTCTGGAGCCAGGACGGGCAAGTCCTCATCGGAGGAACACAGACTCATGATCGCCACCATAGGCCAGGGCAGGACTGGACCAAGGGGAACGCAGCCGTAGTGATCATCTTGAAACGGCCGGCGATCTGCCGGCCCCGGGCTCCGGAGAACAGACCCTATCCGGGACGACGGCGTCGACCTGTCCGGTAAGGGCGAGTGTGCCCGCCTGGGAGGCAGATCGGAAGGCGATTGCCGAAACCGTCGTGAGCCGAGCGGCCGCGACGGTCCGCGCCGGGTATCCGAAACTCGTCGTGCGCCCGCTGCTCTGCCGGGACAGGGCCGTGACAGGGCCGCGCCACTCCGAGACGGCCGACCTCCTCGTGCTGGGAGGGGGCCGGCCGGTGGGCGGCGGATTTCTCGGGGCGACTTTACGGGCCTGCCTCGCCCTGGCGGCCTGCCCCACCGTCGTCGTCACCCCTGACCAGGTCGACCGGATACGGAACGCCGACATGCTCGCCCCGCGTGCCGCGATCGAATCCATGCCCGAAACGGCACATCCGGTACTCGCCTGACCGGAACGAGCTTATAGGGGGGTCGGTAGCAATGAAGAAATTTCCAACGAAGTACCGTCTGACCTGCGCTGACGAAGGTGTCGTAGAAGCCGGGGTTTCGGCTGTGGACGGCCGTGCCCGGCATGGGACCGGATTGGCTCCGTAGCGGTCCCACCGTGTTGACCTGGGCAGACGCTGTTCCGGGAACGGGACAGTACTCAGTTTCTGTCCGGCCTATGGCAGGTTCGCTGGATTTTCCGCGATTACTACTGGGACTCCATTCGGCGCCCTGCATGGACGGCCACGGCGTGGTTGCCCGGATCGCTTCGGCCCCTCACTCCTAGGCCCGGTTCTAAGGGGGCACCCGACCCCGAGCCGATGCCGCGGTGAAACCTCGCATCGCCGGGTGATCTCGGGCCAGGGACGCCACGTCCGGATTCGGCGACCAGGTCGAGGGGCGCGAGAAAGCGCTTGCGCAGTGGCTTGCCCAAGTTGCCGCGCGGGAGGCCGAAGGCCGTGAAGCGGATCAGGCCGTAGACACCCAGCGCCGGAGTTCGGCATCCAGAATTCCGGGCACGCGATTTTCGACGGCCCCTGAACCCCCGGAACGGGGTCCGCGTATCTCCCGGTGGAACGGCACAAATGATCCTCCCATCTCGCAGGAAAGGGGCAGCGATCTTGATGAGCACCCGGCGGTCATCCGGGCAACGGTTCCTGACCGCCACCCTGCTGGTCTCCGCCACACTGATCGCCGGGTGCTCATCAACCGCCGTGACACCCACGTCCCCCACGCAGGCGATGAAAGTGGTCGCCGACCGGGTCGACGCGGACGTCCGCTTCTCCCAGGAGATGATCCCGCACCACCGCCAGACCATCCAGCTCGCCGACCTGGTGACCGGCCGTACCCAGAACCCCTACGTGCGCGACCTGGCCGCGAAGATCAGGCAGAGCGAGTCCGCCGACATCGACCTGATGTCCGGCTGGCTCCGGTCATGGCAGGTCGAGATACCGGCGGATGACGACCACGCCGCGCACAACATGCCGGGCATGCTGTCCGCCACCCAGATCTCCTCGCTGAAGAGACGCTCAGGCGCCGCCTTCGACAAGCTGTGGCTGAGCCTCCTTGGCAGGCACCTCGACAGCGGCGTCCGGATGGCCCAGGTCGTGATCGCCCTGGGAAGCCACCGGCCGACCGTCCAGCTGGCGGAGAGGCTCGTCACCGAGCAGCGCGCCCAGATCGGCGAGATCGGCAGGAAGCTCGCCTGAGCCACCGTACCTCCGGGCGGCGGGCCGGCCAGGAACGGCCCGCCGCTCGGCGGCATGCCACCGTTCGAACGGAGCGGAGGAGGGCAGCAGCGCGGGGCACGACCGGATCGCGGTGACGCCAGGCGGCGCCGGTACCGTGATCGGGTCCCGCCCACCGCTGGAGGCCCCATGAAGACAACCGGGAGACGGCCCGTCCTCGCCGACTCCGTCAGGATCACCGACGACGCCGTGGAGATCCTCGACCGCCGCGTCTATCCCTTCGAGCACCGCTGGGTGCGCTGCGCCACCAGCGAGGACGTCGCGGTGGCCATCGAGCGGATGGTCACCCAGAGCACCGGCCCCTCCTTCGCGGCGACCGCCGGGATGATCCTGGCCGCGCGTGAGGCCCGCGACGAGCCGCCGGTCCTGGCGGCGGCCCGGCTGCGCGGGGCGGGCGACCGGCTGATCGCGACCCGGCCCACGAACAACCACATCCGCGACGCCGTCCACGCGGTCCTGGCCGCCACCGTGGACGGGCCGCTGCCCGAGGCGTCGGGAGAGGAACTGGTGGAGGCCGTGACCCGGGCCGCGACCGAGCACGACGCGGCCTACCGGGCCAGCAGCGCGGCCCTGGGCAGGCACGCGGCGGCACTGCTGGAGGACGGCGCCCGCGTCCTCACCCACTGCTGGGCCGACACCTACCTGATCGCGACGGTCGAGGCCGCGCAGCAGGCGGGCAAGCGACTGGAGTTCGTCTGCACCGAGACCCGGCCCTACCTGCAGGGAGCACGGCTGACCGCGCCGACGCTGGTGGAGATGGGCTACCGGCCCACCCTGATCACCGACGGGATGGTCGCCTCGGTGCTGGCCGACGGGCTCGCCGACGTGGCGCTGACCGCGGCGGACCGGGTGACGATGGACGGCCATGTGGTGAACAAGGTCGGCACCCTCGGGGTGGCGCTGGCCGCCCGCGCCTTCGACGTCCCGTACTACGTGGTGATCCCGGCACCCGACCCCCGGGCGCCGGGAATCGGCGACGTCGTCATCGAGCGGCGGGACGGTGACGAGGTCCTGCACGTGCTGGGAAGGCGCACTGCGGGCGAGGGCGTGACCGGCCACTACCCCGCCTTCGACGCCACTCCCCCGCATCTGGTGACCAGGATCGTGACCGAACGCGGCGCCTTCAGCGCCGAACGCGTGTCGGAGCACTTCGAGGCGCCGGAGCGTTCCGGGGCGTCCGAGTACCTGGCAAACGACTGAACAGGGCCCGCCGCGTCGTCGTGGACACCAGGCGTCTTCTCGCGGACACCAGGCACCGACGACGCGCACACCCCGCCGTACCTGGCGGGGCCCGATTTCAACCGCCTGCCCCCTGAGGACTCCGCGGCGAGTGCGGCACTCCGGGACATCCCGCCCGCCCTGTCAGTCACGTTCGCCGGTCTGATTCCCCGTGCCGGGTGCCAGGAGCGGGGTGCGCGTCTTGATCACTTCAAACAGCCAGCCCTTCAAGGGATTCACCATCGCCTCCCCGGCCACGGTCACGGTCGGTACGGTCTCGTTCCCATCCGCAACCGAGCGAACGAACGCCGCCGCCTCGGGATCTCTCCAGATGTTGATCTCGCTGTAGCGCAGTCGCGTGAAGCGCAGACGCGTGCGCAACCTCATGCAGTACGTACAACCGGGCCGCCAGTAGACGACCACACCTCCGTGATCCGCGTCCTCGTACGACGTCGCCCGTCCTCGGCAAGGCAGGTTCATAATGATCAGCACCACGAACACTGCGCCTGGGCCACACGCACCTGGCCATTGACACGGAGACCAGCCGACATCAGGGATCGTAAGGGCGATACAAATCGTTGAAGGTTTTACAGCGGGCCGGTAATTGAGGCCCCGAAGAGCTCCTGAGCTGGCGATACGACCCTCCGCCTGTCGATGACACGGGATCATCCCACATATATCCCAGATCGTCCTGCAGGCCCCGCGCAGGGGACGCCGGTCCGCCCTCGCCCTCTTCGTAGGTGTCCAATTCCAGGACGGGAACACCGTGTCAAGGCCGGCTGCGAAGGTTCGCCAGCTATATAGATGCGGTCACGCAGGACTGCTGCGATCTCTCGATCATTGGCGAGCGGGCTTGTCTGGACAACCGGGGCTGACGTATGTGTAAGGCACTGATTGCTGGAGGACACTCGTGGCACACAACCGCTGGCCGACCGGCACCTTTATGCACCGTTTGTCGGACGACTTACGCTCGGAGCTCTTCGAACTCGGCACCCTACGCACGTTCCCTCCTGGGCACATCCTCATCAGCCAAGGAGATCGCGGCACGTCGGTCTGGCTCCTATTGGACGCACTGGTCAAGGTGACCGGGACCGTTGAGAACGGCGTGGAGTCGACGCTGGCCATCCGGGTGTCAGGCGACATCGTTGGTGATATGTCCGCCATGGACGGGTCGCCACGGTCGGCTACCGTGGCCACGTGTGGGCGCGCGGTCTGCCAGCAGATAAAGGGCCCCGTGTTCCGTTCTTTCGTGGCACGACGACCGGCAGCAGCACTGGCCCTGGCCTTGGTCGTCGCCGATCGGCTCCGGTGGGCAAATCAGCGGCGGCTCGATTTCGCTGGATACGAGACGAAGATCTGTCTGGCGCGCGTGCTGATTGCGCTGATCTCGCGGCACGGCCGAACCACGAATGACGGTGTGAGCATTGGTGTTCCACTCACCAGGGCAGAATTGGGCATGCTAGTGGGCGCGAAGGAGATCACGGCACAGAAGGCGCTACGTGAACTGGCTGCGGAAGGACTCATCCGACGGGGACGTCGCGACGTCATCGTGAAGAACCCTGTCGAACTAATCAAGATCGCCGACCTCCCCTTACTCGCCAAGCCATATTTATAAGGCTTCATCCGCCTCGTCATACCTCACCGTTGAGCCCACACGCGCTCATTGGAGATGACATGGCAATACACGATTACCGCGTCCTACTCACCGCCGACATCGAGAACTACGGCGGTCGTACCGACGCTCAGCACGGAACCCTCCAGGTAGGTCTGGTCACTGTAATCGACACAGCAGCGGACCGCGTCGGCCTGGACCGCCAGTCCTGGGAGATTCAGGTGGGTGGTGACTCTCTGACCCATGTCCTTCCCGCCGAACCGGGCCCTCTCGTCACCATTCCTCTCCTCCTCGACCGGTTCGTGACCGAGATGGACCTGGCCATTGCGGCGCACAACAGCCGGCGCGCCGATCCCACCTGGGCGCGAATGAGGGTACGACTGGCCATACACGTCGGGCCGCTCTACTTGGACGGCGCGGCAGGATGGCCGGGACAGCACGCCGTCCTACCCGCAAGGTTGCGTGACTCGACACCGGTTCGGGCCGCTCTCGATACCTTCCGCGACGCGGACCTAGCGCTGATCATCTCCCGGGAGGTGTTTCACGACTACGTGTCTCAGGGACCTGGGCGGCCGAGGCCGTCGGAGTTCCTGGAGGTGGCTGTGGCTGAGAAGAAGCAGGAGTATCAGGCGTACTTGTATGTTCCGCACTTCGACGTCCATGAAATGGGGATTCCCACACCCTCACCCTCCAGGGAGGAGGTAACACCGGCACCTCCGTCAACAATCGGATCGATTAAAAATCGAGCGAAGGGAGGGAACGTCAATATTGCACAACGAGATCTGAACGTCTCATATGACCCGAAGCGGAGGAAGAAATGAGCAACCCTCCGCCCGAAGAAGCAAATTCCATGCCTCCACAATCGGAAGACAAACGTCTTTTGGACGCACCTTCCGAGGAAGCGACCGACACTTCCGGGGAACCGGAGCTCGGCAAATCGGTCCGCGAAGAGATGACTGCTTCAGGACAGGAGTGGCTCGAACGCAGACAGAGCCTGGATGACCTGTTCGCAGACGAGCGGCCCAGCGCCGGCACGCGCGACTGGATCGGACGCGTCACGAACCGTGTCAAGAATGGAAATGTTTGGCTAGCCCAGCGTGATATCCACATAGACCAGGGACGTCCACAACCGACTGAGACGATTTATGCCCTGTCGGACGGCGAAATTGAGGATCTACGGCGAACACTGGTGCCAACCCAGTCGCAGGCGGAAATACGCAAGCTACTCGACGGCGAATGTCTGGTCCTGCTCGGCGGTGCAGCTGAGACCGGAAAGGCGACTACGGCCTTGGCGGCACTGCTCGACTGGGGCGGCGGGGCAAGCTGGGTCATCCCACATGGGGCGAGCACGCCGAACCCGCGTGACTGGAAACTTGAGGCGGGCCAGGGCTACTTGCTGGACCTCGTTGACACCCCTGATGGCGTGGACAGAGTGACCACGCATCTCAAGCGCTCCGGCGTCAACGCTGAGAGCAGGGTGATAGTCCTTGTGCCCGAGCACACCAGTTCCTCCGTCGCGCCGGTGATCGACCACGATCCGCCACCAAATGACAGGGTCTTCGCAAAGCATCTGTCCGCTTACACAACGGGTGTACACCCTGATCCGGACGACCATCGACTCCTCTCCGAAGAGTTACGCGCGCACTCCGCACCCTGGCAGGTTGTCGAACTGGCTAGGCAGGTGGCCACCACTGTGCATTCCGGCACCCCCATCGACGTCCTGCTGGATAAGCGATTTCATCGAATGCGAGCGAAGGTGGGTAACAATCTCGACAAGCGTCGGCCGGTCCTGGGGCGCTGTTTCATGACAAGCATCGCCGTACTCCACGGACTGCCCGAGGCAGAGGTCTCTGGTGCGGCGCTAGCCCTGGCTGAGCGGCTCGACGAGAAATGGCGTCGTGATAGGTCACCGAGACCGGTTCAGATGTGGGAGGGGCTGCCTCTTTGGCTCAGTTATGTGGACGCCGAGGCAGTACCCGCCGGACCTGGGAGCGGGCGGACCATAAAGCTGAGACGCCCAAAGCTGGCGGCGGTCATGCTTCGCGTCATCTGGGAGGACCAACCAACCATCCGCGACTCCCTCATCGACTGGCTGCTCTGGCTCGGCGACGAGGGCTCCTGGCTCACCAGGATCAAAGTCGGACACGCGGTCGGGAAGCTTGCAACCTTTGACTTCGACACCGTGGATAAACGGTTTCTGCAAGTATGGAGCCGCTCCCGACGCGTGGGGGATTACCAACTTGCGGCCCTAGCCCTTGAGGCCGCCGCCGAGGACCCGTCTCTGACACGTCGTGTCCACCTCCATCTCCACTCGATGATCGGCGGAAGGGACGCAGAGAAGGCGATCGCGATTCGCGCCTATGCTTCGTCGGTCGGTCTGTCCGCCCCCGACCAAGCACTCGCCGCGTTCAGAAGGCTGGCTCTCACCAGGGGCGCCAAGTTTCACCGAGATGTGGCCCAGTCCATCGCCTATCTATACCGCACGGATACGGCTCACAGCATCTTGAACCACCTCGCCGACTGGGTCAGCGATGGAGGACCTGCTGGTCGTCGCAGCGCTGCCCTTGCCTTCATACGGCTAGCCGCTCCGGCCGCCCCAACCCTGGCGCGGCCGGAGCTGAGCCAGCTTGAGCCTCACCCCTCACTGGTGACGCTCTGGCGTAACGCGCTCAGCCACGAAGAAGGAGGACACCTTATTGCACCAGAGTCCTGGGACTTGCTGCTGAGCGAGTGGCTGCGGCACTACGGCAAGCGACCCACCGTACGAGAGATTACCGACAAGATCTTCAGCCTAACCGATGGACGGAGCAGCAAGCGCGCACTGCTCTATCTACGGCTCTGGCGTCACCAAGGCGAGATCTCTGCCGAACTCCACCACCACCTGCGCCAACTCGTTCAAAGGATCTGATCTTATGCGCAAATGGCTGGCACCAATGCTTTACCAGGTCTACCAGAACGAGCCCGATACTGTCCCACCAACGAACATCGAGCCATTCACGTTCGACTCGCCCGCCAAGGGCGATACCTACGACTTCTCCGTCACACTACACCGGACCGTGAGGTCGCCCGGAAGAAGGGCCCGCGCCGTCTTCGACGATGAAGTACCCGAGGCCGAGTCGGTTCTTCAGCGGGCCTTCGAGGAGATCCGGCCGGTCACTCGTCAGTTCGAGATCACCGAAGCGGGCGCGGCGGAGCTGGCGGCTAACCAACGACTCGCATCGGTAGCAAGTGCAATGACCGGAAGCCACCGTTGGATAGTTAGAGCCGAGGTAAACATTTGCGAGGAGGTAAGGCAGCTCAACCGCGATACATACAGGAAGCAGCACGCCATACGGTCCGAAGCTGCAGCAGCACTCCTCCATATCGAGAGTACCGACAAGGTCAGGCTAAAATGGCAGAAATTCCTTGCTGCCGTCGAAGGAAGCGACAGGGCAGCGCAAACGATCCAACTTACTGCCGATCGTACCCAGCTGCCGGAGATCATCAGAGGTCTCGTCGAGCGGCGGGAACAAAACGCACAAGAACTGCTTAGCACCGTTGACAGAATTATGCAGAGTTACCTGGCAGTGGACATGCTCGACTTCGTCATGAGCAACGAAACCGTTCTGCGCAGGACCCTGGAGCTTCTGGGTCTTCCCATTCCACCGCTGCAAGACGAATCCATACTGGTGGGTGAGGCATGACCTCCGTATCAGAAGACTAGGGCCGCGCAATGTCACTGCGAAGCAGCTCTTCAGGCGCCGAGACAGAACCGTTGATCCTCATGTTTCATAGGATCGCTCAAGCCTTAACACCCCCAGATCAGCAGCAAGCAGCCGAGGAGAACGCGTGTGCCTACGGCACCCAGTTACTCCAAGAGACCCGCGAGGAGCTCAATCGGGCCGACACCAAGGCTCAGGTTCTTCTTGGCATCGTGGGCATCGGGCTAGGCGGTGTTATCGGCGGTCTGCTCGCCGGGA
Organism: Streptosporangium sp. NPDC006013; assembly: GCF_040614275.1. NCBI lineage: Bacteria > Bacillati > Actinomycetota > Actinomycetes > Streptosporangiales > Streptosporangiaceae > Streptosporangium > Streptosporangium sp. NPDC006013. The sequence goes on along the minus strand of NZ_JBEXUE010000172.1, from coordinate 7,108 downwards.
GCTGGTCACCGTTCGAGTTGTCGAACAATATCGAGTGGCTGTGGTGGGCAGGGGCGGCCGCGGCTCTGGCGTCAGTGGTGATGCTCGCGGGCGCTGTCTACCCGCGGCTGGATCGCAGGAAGCGGAGCGATGCGGTCATGTACTACGCCGACGTGATCCGCTTTGAGTCCGCCACAGTAGTTTCCAGCGCCTTGATGAGATCTTCGGCCCTGGACCTGGAGCGAATCGCCGACCAACTTTACAGGGTCAGCCACATCGTCAGTCGGAAATACCGCCTCATCCGGTGGGGGTTCTGGCTCCTCCTAAGCGGGATGGTGGCCACGATGAGCGCCCCGCTGATCAACGTCGCGCTCATCGCGTATCCTCCATGAGAGTGAGCGAGAGTTGGGCTCTGGAGGCATAAGGACGAACTGCCCGAAAGCTAAGTGTCACGCGGTTTCGTTAGTGATCGTCCCACCCTCCGGGGAGCGAGCCGGGGCCAAGGCGCCACCCCGGCCAATCAGCGATCTTCTGTAACTGGAGCACCCCACCGAAGGCCAGTCGTGGGGTTCGTCTCTACAGTCAACAGTGTGAGTGACGATCAGACTGCGTTGGAGCCCTCTCCGTCTGTCCAGCAGCTGCGGAAGTTGACTTCCGGCGAGGATGACGGTGTTCGCAGCGAGGCGCAGAGCCTCTTGCTTCGCATGAAAAAGTCCCGGGGAGAAGCGGCTCTGAACGCCTCACGGCCGACGTGATTCTCTCGGCAACCGCCTGCGGCTGGTGTCTCGGACCACAACCCAGGAGATCATGCGGATCGAGTCCAAGGCGCATGCTAAACAGTAGCTACTGATCTTGAAAGGCTGAGGTCACATTAGAGATGGGCTGGTCGTGAATCTCCATTGGGGGTTCTACCCGGAGCTAATATCCGCTTGCTGTTGTTCTGGTGCGTGATGGCTGATAGCGCTCGGTGGTGAGTGCCGGAGTTCGACGTCGTTCATCTGGGTCAGCAGGTCCTGATGTTTCTGGCCTCGATGGGGCCGGGGGCATTGGAGAGCCAGATGGGGAAGGCTCAGTAGCGGCGGGCCCAGTGGCGCCAGAGGATGCCCCAGCCTGGGTGGCGGGATTCGAGGTCGCAGGCCAGATCGGTGGCGTCGTCCGCGCTCGCTGTGGGTGTTGCGGAGTGGGGGTCGGTACGTACGAGGCCTGCTCCGCGACGGCGGCCTCTGGGGCGGAGGGGTTCGTTTGCCGGCGTGACCATGGGGACCGTCGCTTGCCGTCGTGGCCTGCGGGATAAGGAGGCCGGCGTCCTGGACGAGGGTGGGATCAGGTCCGTGGACGCCGGCCTTTTGTACGGTCCGCGCCTGGCACGGGGGAGCCGTTGGCGTGGACCGACTTCGGGGTCGCGGGATCGGGGGACGGTCCCTGCTGCCCGGAGGTCTGGGGAGGTTATGGCTGCTGGGGCGGGGTGGGAAGGTCGAACCAGACGGCGGTGCCGAGTTGGCCGGTGCCGCACAGGCGGGTCCATTGGGTGCCGCAGCGGCCGTGGGTGAGTTCGGTGACGATGCGCAGGCCCCGGCCGCCGAGTTCGAGGTCGTCAAGGCATGCGGGGATGGGCGGAGGGCGGTGCAGGAGGTGTTCGATGAGGGTGGTTCCGGCTCCGGCGTCGACGACCTCGGCCTTGACCGGCAGGCCGTGGTCGTGCAGGAGGCGTAGTTCGTAGGGGCCGGGGGCGTAGCGGGTGGCGTTGGTGACGAGCTCGGAGACCACGATCTCCAAGTCATCGAGCACGTCGGCGGCCAGCGGAATCTTGGTCAGTCGGCCACGGAGCACTTCCCGGGCACGGCGGGCCGCACTGCCGGGAGGCAGGCACCAAGCGGTCATCCGGAAACGGGTATGGGGTCTGCCGTGCCCGCCAAAGTCCGGGACGGGAACGTGCTCGGTGAGCATCGTTGCTCCTCGTAAGTGAGAAATGGAGACGTTTCACCAGCGACAGGAGCCGGTTCTGGCAGGTCGCCCTTGAAGGCTGCTCATTGAGGTGTTCACAGAATTGCCGTCATATCTGTAATCAATTGATTGCGGAGTGTGATGCGGTAAGGGCAGACTGGATCCGACAGCGTCCAGAGAACCTCATCACTCATCTCGCGACCAGGAAAATCCTGTCGTCCCTGGTTGTCCGCCCTCGGAGGGAAGCCTCTCGCTGCCTGTCCGGATGGATTAATCAGATTTACAGTCGAGGAAGGGGAGCGGCGAATGTCCGGACCAGTGCCCGCACAGCCCGGCGGAGTCTTCGTCCATCCGTTGAGTTACGTCCGCGCCGAGCGCGGCTGGACATACCAGGATCTGGTGACCGTCATCGCCCGACGAGTCGGGAACATGGCGCGCAGGAGGGAGAAGGCATGGCGCTGGGAGCACTGGGGGGTCGTGCCCGACCGTGAAACGCAGCTCGCTCTGGCCGCCGAACTCGGGGTCGCCGAAGAGCTTCTCCACACACGGCCCTGGCCTGGCTGGCTGCCGGTCGGCGATCCGATCCGGGTCGACTTCTCCTGGGACCAGACGGGCAGCCTGCTCGCTCTCAACCACGCATTGGAGAAAGCGATGATGGACCGACGAGGTTTCCTGCGGCTGACCGGCTCGGGTCTGGCCGCCTTCGCAACCGACTGGCTCAACGTCGAACCGGCCCAGTTGACGTCCATACTGCGCGGCGGCCGGATCAGCGAGGAGTTCGTGACCCAGATCGAGGCGGGCCTGCCTCGCCTGCGCGTACTGGGGGACAGCTACGGCGGGCAAAGGTCACGCAAGCTGATCGATGCCGAGCTTGGCATGGTCGCCGAGGTGATGGACAAGTCCTCCTACAACGCGGCTGTCGCCCAGCGTCTCCACGCCCTGGCGGCGGAACTTGGACGTCTGGCCGGGTTCGCCTCCTTCGACGCGGGATTGCATTCTGCGGCTCAGCGTTACTGGGTCGCGGCCGTCCATTCCGCGCACGCGGCCGGTGACCGAGCGGTGGGGGCGAACATCCTCAAGTCGATGGCCCTGCAGTGCAAGGACTTCGGGAACTTCGCCGACTGCCTGACCATCGCCCGCACCGCCTACGAGAGCGCCGGAGAGATCACGCCACGAACCGCCAGCATGCTGGCCGTACGTCTGGCCGGTGCCCACGCGAGCGTTGGCGACACGGCTGAGACCCATCGCCTGTTGAGCATCGCCGACACCCAATTCGGGCGCGGCACGCGCACAGACGATCCGGCATGGGTCGGGTGGTTCGACGAAGGGGCTTTCCACGACCACGTCAGCGTGTGTTACATCGATCTGGGCAACCTGCGACGCGCGGATTCCTACCTGGACAAGGCCCGAACGGGGTTCTCCCCGACCAGACGCAGAGACTACGCCACCTACCTGATCAGGCGTGCCCACGTCCAGAACGGTCTCGGCAACGCCGACCAGGCCGGAGACCTGCTCCACCAGGCGGTCCCACTGATCGAGCAGGCTCCCTCGCAACGCAACATCGGCAAACTGCTCGCCGTTCGCGATCGCCTACCCAACGACACCCGCCGAAGTGACCTCGACCAGCGACTGTCCACCCTGACGGGATAACCATCGCCGACCCCCCGCACGTCGCTGTCGTCACCGGAGTCGGCCAAGACCTTGGCCGAGCCGTCGCCGCGGAACTGGGGAGAAGTCTCGTCTTCCGAGATTGTCTGACCTTCCCCGCGGCCTCCGCACTCAGGGGATGAGTGCGATCTTGCCGGTGACCCGGCGTTGCAGGAGGTCGTCCAGGACCTGCGCGCCGGCCTCCAGCGGGGCGGTCGCCGGGGCGGCCGGGGTGAGGAGGCCGGAGGCGACGAGGTCCAGGAGTTCGGTGAGCAGGGCGTGCTGACCGGCGGCGTCCGACATCGACCAGGCGCCCCAGTCGACCCCGACGACCGATCGGTTGCGCAGCAGCACCTGGTTGAGCGGCAGCGACGGGATGGTCCCCGAGGCGAACCCGATCACCAGATAACGGCCGCCCACCCGCAGCGACCGCAGGGCCGGATCCGCCAGGTCGCCGCCCACCGGGTCGTAGACCAGGTCGACCCCGCCGTTGGAGAACTCGCGGGCCGCGTCCTTGAGGCTCTGGGCGCTCGTGTCGAGCACGGCGACGGCGCCCGCGGCGCGTGCGGCCCGCCGCTTGTCCTCACTCGACGCCCCGGCCAGGACCGTCGCGCCAAGCGCGGTCGCCACCTGCACCGCCGCCAGCCCTACCCCGCCACCCGCGCCCAGGACCAGCACGGTCTCCCCCGCGCTCAGTCCGCCCCGGTCCCGCAACGCGAACATGGCCGTGCAGTGACTCTGGGCGAACGTCGCCGCCTGGGCCGCGTCCAGGGTGTCGGGGATGCGCACCGCGCCGGCGGCCGGGACGACGACCTGTTCGGCGAAGCCGCCCAGCCCGCACACCGCCACCACTCGCGTTCCCACCATCGGCCAGGTCACGCCGGGGCCGACGGCACTGACCGTGCCAGCGACCTCACTGCCCGGCACGAACGGCGGCGGCAACTTAATCTGGTAGCGGCCGTGGACGAACAACCCGTCGACGTAGTTCACGCCGGCGGCCTCGACGGCGATGACGATCTGGCCGTCGGCGGGCCTCGGGGCGTCCGTCTCGACGACCGAAACCGACCCCAATTCCTCACATATCAGAGCACGCATCAGGTCACCCTACGGACACCAAAACGGTTCGGCCAGCGGATGCGGGCCCGCGCGCTGTCGGGCGGTCACCGTGGTGGGGCCGCAGTGGTCGAAGCCCTTCACCGCCGGGTGACGGAAGACGAGGGCCGCCAGGGTTTCGCCCGGAACGCGGAAGGCCCCCTCGCCATGACGAGGAGGCCTTCACGCGGAACCACGGCCGGATCGCGCCGCCGGGCTCAGCTGGGGGAACCTGCGGTCTCCTGCTCTCCGGCGCGGCGGCGCTCCTCTGCCTCGACCGCCTCGGCCAGCTCGTTGTCGCGGTCACGGCGGTACTCACGGAGCGAGTAGGCGATGGCGGCGGCCCAGATGGCGGCGATGGCGATGTAGGCGGCCGCCTGGACGCCGCCGGAGGCGTCGACCCAGTCACTGCGCAGCAGGGTCCGCACGTTGGTCAGGACGATGACACCGCCGACGGCGGAGCCCAGGATGCGCGGCGGGATGTGGCGGACCAGCCAGGCCGCGATGGGGGCCGCGATGACGCCGCCGAGCAGCAGGACGGCCACCCAGGAAAAGTCGATGTTCTCCGAGCCGATGCCGACGAAGAAGCCGATGCTGGCGGCGATGGCGACCAGGAACTCGCTGGCGTCGATGGAACCGATCACCTTGCGCGGCGCCAGGCGGCCGCTGGCCAGGATCGCCGGGGTGCCGACCGGACCCCAGCCGCCGCCACCGGTGGCGTCGACGAATCCGGCCACCAGGCCGAGGGGCGCGAGGAAGCGCTTGCGCAACGGCTTGCCCAGGTTGCCGCGCGGCAGGCCGAAGGCCGTGAAGCGGACCAGGACGTAGACACCCAGCGCGAGCAGGATGATCGACATGACCGGGGCGGCGACCTCGGTGGAGAGGCCGGACAGGAAGGTGGCTCCCGCGAACGCGCCGACGGCGCCGGGGAGACCGATCTTGGCGACGACCTTCCAGTCGATGTTGTCGAACCGCCAGTGCGATACGCCGGAGGCGAGGGTCGTGCCGATCTCGGCGAGGTGGATGGTGGCCGAGGCGGCGGCGGGGTTGGTGCCGATGGCCAGGAGTAGCGTCGTCGAGGTGACACCGTAGGCCATGCCGAGGCTGCCGTCGACGAGTTGCGCCGCGAAGCCGACCAGGCCTAAGAGGATGAGCGCACGCACGACGCCCCCCTTCCCATTTTCCCTACTATGTTGATAGGAAACATAGTCATTGAACTTCAAGGCGACGTCAAGTCACGTTTCAAGCAGGGCGTCTCAAGTTGTGGACATCTTCGTCTCACATGGGCCGTCAGTTCGATCGACACCCGCTGTCAGGCTCCGCGTCGCCTGCCACTCTCGGCCACCGGCGACAGGAGCGCGGCCAGGCTGACGGTGTCGACGATGGCGTTTATCGAGGTCTCGATGTTCAGCCACACCGTGCGCAGTCGTACCGCCTCTCCGAAGTAGGCCACGTCCCCGGTCGGCAGACCCCGCACCGAGGTCAGCTCGCCACCGACGGCACGCAGGACGTCTCCGACCGAGATGTCCACCGGCGGCCTGGTGAGGGTGAAACCGCCCTCGTGGCCCCGCTGGGCGAAGACGAGGTCCGCACGGCGCAGGTCGGTCAGAATGCCGCGCAGAAAACTCGCCGGGATCTCCTGCGTCTGGGCCATCGTCTCCGACTTGACAGGGACCGGATCGCTCAACGCGATGACCAGCATCGCCCTCAGTGCGTAGTCGCTCCGCGCCGTGACGTGCATCAGACAGCCCCCCGACGGTGCGCCTCTCGATGACCTCATGTGGGTTGGTTCAGATTAATCTACTATCTCTACAGGTTAACTGTGAATTATTCTCGCCGTGGAGCACGACCACGGAGCCTCCTGGCGGCCCCGGGCGATCCGCCCGTGAGAAGCCGCCCCGTGGGAAGGAGCCGACGGTGAGCGCCCGGGCCACCCTGCTCGGCGCGCCGGCCGGACCGGTCCTGCCATGGCCTGCTCTCGTCGCCAGGCGGTCGAGCCACAACACACCTCCACCGGAACCGGCAGGTGAAGCGTGATTAATCAGGCGATACCTCGCATGAACATGCGGCATAAGTACTGCCGCATATTTTGGGCAGCTCTTCAAGAGTTGATTGCCGATCTTTGCTTTGCCAAGCTCTGCACTGTGTCGTCCTGACTGGGGAGAGGGGGCGGCGCCTTGGAAACCGGAGGGGTCTGTCGTGCTCGTCACGCTTGCGGCGCCAGTGGCGCCGATCGCTGCACATCAACTGTTGATCTTCTTACTCCAGGTGGGGCTGCTCCTGCTGCTCGCCCTCATCTTCGGCCGTCTGGCCGGGCGGCTCGGCATGCCCGCCGTCGTCGGTGAGCTGTTCGTCGGGGTGGTCCTGGGGCCGTCCTTCCTCGCCCATGTCGCGCCGGACCTGTCCACCTGGCTGTTCCCACAGGACAGCGCCCAGTTCCACCTGC
>NZ_JBEXUE010000171.1:0-18625 GCF_040614275.1 Streptosporangium sp. NPDC006013 | reverse complement strand
TCTTGTGGATCGAGTCGACGGACGACCCGGAGAAGGACCCGCTCAGGCACTGGCAGAAGGTGGAGCGGGCCGGTACGCCACCACCCTCCCCGCCCTCATCGCCACCCTCTTCCTCTTCGGCCTCGTCAACGCCTCCCTCGACGTCTCCATGAACGCCCACGGCGTCGAAGTCGAACGCGCCTACGGCCGCCCCATCATGTCCTCCTTCCACGGCATGTTCAGCATCGGCGGACTCATCGGCGCAGGCATCGGCGGACTCTTCGCCTGGCTCGACCTCAGCGCCGCCGCCACCCTCACCGCCGTCGGTATCCCCCTCGCCCTCGTCTCCCTGTACGCCCGGCGCCACCTCCTCCCCGCCACCCCACCCCCGGCGGCCACCCACACCACCGCCCCACGCCGCGCCCCATGGACCAGCTGGATCATCCTCATGGGAGTCGTGGCCTTCGCCGGACTCGTCGGAGAGGGCGCCGCCAACGACTGGACCGCCGTCTACCTCTTCCAGAACCTCGGCGCCCCCCAGGCCGTCGCCGCCGCCGGATTCGCCGTCTTCTCCACCGCCATGACCATCGGCCGCTTCGCGGGAGACCACCTCGCCCAACGGTTCGGCCCGGTGCGCCTGGTCCGCTACTCCGGGCTCATCGCCGCCCTCGGCCTCGGCACCGCACTGCTCATCGGCCAGACCCTCGTCGCCTTCGTGGGATTCGCCCTGTTCGGCCTGGGCCTGGCCACCATCGTCCCGCAGGTCTTCTCCGCCGCGGGAAACCACGACCCGGCCCGTGCCGGGCAGGCCATCGCCCAGGTCGCCACCGTCGGTTACGCCGGGCTCGTCGCCGGCCCCGCCATCATCGGCGGCGCCGCCGAACTCATCGGCCTGCCCGCGGCCCTGGGGATTCCCGCCCTGCTCGCGGCCTTCATGGCGGCCTCCGCCGGAGCGCTACGCCGCCCGCAATCGTCATGATCGACAGACAGAAGACCTCTGTTCTTTGAAGGGCGTCTTTAGTCCGCTGTAAATGATCTTGAACTCGGACGGACGCCTTTACAATGTAGATTTATAAGAGGACGGCGTTCCGTCCCCGCTCGGCGAACCGTATGGCGCCCTCGACCATGGCGTGCACTTCGGAGGCCGAGCAGGTCAGCAGCCGGCTGTGGATGACCGTCGAGCCGGCGGTGTCGCAGGTTGCGCGGTTCCGGCAGCGGCTCCAGCGGGGTGAGCAGGATCGCGCCGCCCTTCTTGCGCTCGGCGATGCCCGTCACCGTTGCGCGGTCGCGCGGGCTTCACGCTTGGTGGATGGCGGCCAGGGCCGGCAGGCCGCCAAGGCCGCCGATCCAGGCCAGGCTGGTTGCGATGCCGATGAGCAGCAGGCAGGATCAGCGGTGTCGGGGCGTCGGCGTCGAGCGTGAAAAAAGGGATGCTTGCCGGCGGCAAGGAGTGCGGTGCCGAACAGGAGCGCGGGTTTGGCGAAATAGTGCTCAGCGACATCCCGCGCAGTGACACGTTACCCAGGCCAAAGGCATGATGCGGGACGACGGCGGGACCGGCCAGAAAGGCGGTGTCAATGTCCAGCGCGCAGCTGTACGACTCCATCGGAGCCACCTACACCGTGACCCGGCGCACCGAGCCACGGATCGCCGCAAAAGTCTGGGCTGCGCTCGGCGATGCGCGCACTGTACTGAATGTCGGGGCGGGCACCGGCTCCTACGAGCCCCCCGACCGCGACGTCACCGCGGTGGAACCATCGGCGGTCATGCGGGCCCAGCGCCCCGCAGACGCAGCGCCGTGCGTGGCCGCCGCCGCGGAGAGCCTCCCGTTCGAGGACCAGTCCTTCGACGCCGCGATGGCCTTTGCCACCATTCATCACTGGCAGGACCCGATCGCCGGCCTGCGCGAGATGCGGCGCGTTGCTCGCCGCGTGGTGGTGTTCACGCACGACACCAGTGACACCGGATGGCGTCATCGGTTCTGGCTTACTCGCGACTACCTGCCTGAGGTCACGGGCCTCCTGGTCGGCAGGCCTTCGCTGACCGAGCTGGCCCGCGCGATCGGAGCCCGGATGGAACCGGTGCTCATCCCGTGGGACTGCGCTGACGGCTTCTTCGAGGCCTACTGGCGCCGGCCCGAGGGATACCTGGACGAGAACGTCCGTCGCGGGGTATCGGTCTGGGCCAGAGTCGGACCGGACGCCGAGCAGCGCGCAGTGCACCGCCTCCGTAATGACCTCGCCTCAGGTCGGTGGGCCGAACGCAACCGAGACCTCGTCGATCTCGATGCAGCAGAGCTTGGCCTTCGCCTGCTGATCGCCTGAAGGAGCACCCCCCAGCAAAGCTTGAGGATCCCCGGGGCAGGAGGCTACTCAGCCATTGCCGTGGTCTTCTTCCAGGCCAACCGCATCCCCCTGACGCTCACCCCGGGCCAGGCGCAGCGCTACTCCTCGATCCCGATTCCCGGCTGCACCGAGGGGGAGGGCTGTTTCGACAGGGTGCGCATGCGCGGCCCGCTCGGCACCGACGGGCGCTACCCGGAGGTGGACACCGGCTCCAGCTTCATGATGGCCGTCGAGCTCACCCCCGACGGCCCCCGCACCCGCACCATCCTCACCTACTCCCTCTCCGCCAACCCCGCCTCGCCTCACCACACCGACCAGACGGTCTTGTTCTCGCGCGGCCAGTGGGTCACCGGACGCTTCACCGAAGCCGAGATCGCCGCCGACCCGCATCTGAGGACCACCACGGTGCGTGGGTGAGGTATACGACGTATAGCAACCGGAGTTGACTGGCATCGACTGGTCAGCTCCGACCTCCGGCATGGCCTGGCAGGTCGGGCGGGAGGCGAACTCGGTGGACCGGCGCAGGATCGCCTCGGTCGACGCGGTGCCCTGCTTGATCGCGGGTGACCTCCGCGTTGCTCCGGCTACGTGATCTCCGCACACGCGCTGCGGAACGCCACCACCGGCTACGGCGCCTGCTTCGGCCCCGAGGCGCTCAAGACCTTCCGCACGGCGGAGGCTGCCTGCGCCGGTGACGTACCCCGATGGACCCCGAGGCAGCCCCGGGGTCCATCAAGGGTCTTCAGCCCGTGGGCATGTCGCGCCGACTGAGACCGACCAGACCGACCGCGACGAGAACCGCCGCGGAGACGGTCATGACAACCAGCGGCAGGATCGCCATCTGCCCTCCGGGGAGCTGCGGCACGTGCTGGAAGACCGACAGGTTGATCACCCACTGGCCGAGCAGCAGCTCCTGGGCGGCCCAGCCGAGCACCATGGTGCCCAGCAGCACGGCGAACGTGCCCGCGACCAGGCGGGGCAGCAGGCCGAAGAGCGCGAAGGCGAGCCCGGTGAACACCCATATCGCGGGGAGTTGCACGAGCGCGGCGCCCAGGAGGCGGGGCAGCTCGCGCCCCACTGCGCCCGTGTTCAAACCGTGCGTCAGCCCGGCGACCGACCCGAACGCCAGCACCCCGAGCGCCGGTCCGAGCAGGGCGAAGGCGAGGTGGCTGCCCGCCCAGCGCAGCCGGTCCACCGGCGTGGCCAGCAGGGGCTCGGCCCGTCCGTCGCGCTCTTCGTTCCTGAGCAGCAGCGCCGCCTGCACCGCAAAGATCGAGCAGATCAGACCGAGCATGGTCATCATCGGCGCGACAAACTGGTCGACGAGCGTGCCGGGGCCGCCGAGGCGGGCGAGCACCTCCCGTGCGGTGGAACCACTGTTCTCCATCAGCGCGCCGAGGCTCTCCGATATGGCTCCGACCGCGAGCCCGACCAGGGCGAGCCCTGCGGTCCTGCTGACGAGCGGCCCCCGGTGCAGCCGCCAGGCCAGCGCCAGCGGACTGCGCAACCCAGGCGCGGCGTCGGCCGGCCCCGGGCGTGCCTGGAACATGCCGTTGCCGAGGTCGCGCCGCGCCGACAGCGACACGGCCAGCGCGGTGAGCGCGGCGAACCCGGCGACCACGAGCGCCAGGACCCACCAGCTCTCCCCGCTGTACGGCCGCAACTCCTCGGACCAGCCGAACGGCGACAACCACAGCACCCATGCGGGCCCGTCGCCGGACTGCACGCCGACGTCGCCGATGCCGCGCAGGGTGACCGCGACGCCCACAGCGGTGAGCCCGATCGCGCGCGCTCCCCCGGCGCCGGTCGTGAGCTGCGCGGCCACGGCGCCGATCCCGGCGAACAGCCAGCCGGCGACCGTGAACCCGAGCCCGAGCGCCAGCGAGCCGGCGACCGGCAGATCCTGGCCGATCAGCGTCAGCGCCGACAGCAGGCCCAGGACCAGGCTGGCCCCGCAGGTGACGATCAGGGCCGCGGCCAGGTCCGCGTGCCGGGAGACCGCGGTGGCACCGACCAGTTCGCGCCGCCCCGCCTCCTCTTCCGTACGCGTGTGCCGGATGACCGTGAGCAGGGCGAAGATCGCGACCAGGCAGGTGAGGACCCCCGAGCGCCAAGCGACCAGCTCGCCGAGGCTCGACCCCTTCAATGCGCCGTAGACGACGGTGAAGGCCCTGGTGTGGACGCTGGTCTCGTAGTAGTCCTCACGGGCCTCGGCCGTGGGGTACGCGCCGTTGAACGCGCCGACGAACACCACCGGGACCGTGACGCAGAAGACGGTCCACAGGGGCAGCAGCACCCGATCGCGCCGCAGCGCCAGGCGGATGAGCTTCCCCGCGCCGTCGAGCGCGTTCATCGGGCCGCCCCCGCGTGCTTGCTCCTGGTGCTCGCCTCCGAGCGGTCGTAGTGCCGCAGGAACAGCTCCTCCAGCGTCGGCGGCCGGCTGACCAGGCTGCGCACGCCCATCTCGGTGAGGCGGCGCAGCGCCGCGTCCAGCGCGGTGGCGTCGACGCTGAAGCGCACCAGCCTGCCGTCGGTACGGAGGCCGTACACGCCAGGCAGGCCGGCCAGCCTGTCCGGCGGGCTCGCCAGCTCGGCCTCGACGAACGTATGGGTGAGGTGGCGCAGCTCGGCCAAGGTGCCGCTCTCCACGGTGCGGCCGTCGCGGACGATGGTGACACGGTCGCAGAGCGCCTCGACCTCGGACAGGATGTGGCTGGACAGCAGCACGGTACGGTCGCCAGAGCGCTGCACCTCCTGGACGGTCTCCCTGAACACCGCCTCCATCAGCGGATCCAGGCCGGAGGTCGGCTCGTCGAGGATGAGCAGTTCGGCGCCGGAGGCGAGCGCGGCGACCAGCGCCACCTTCTGGCGGTTGCCCTTGGAGTAGGTGCGGCCTTTCTTACGCGGATCGAGATCGAAGCGCTCGATCAGCTCCTCCCTGCGCCCCCGGTCAAGGCCCCCGCGCAGCCGGCCGATCAGGTCGATGGCCTCCCCGCCTGACAGGTTGGGCCACAGGGTGACGTCGCCAGGCACGTACGCCAGGCGGCGGTGCAGCTCGCTGGCCTGCGCCCAAGGGTCTCCGCCGAGCAGCCGGGCGGTGCCCGTGTCGGCGCGCATCAGGCCCAGCAAGATCCGGATCGTGGTGCTCTTGCCCGCGCCGTTCGGTCCCAGGAACCCGTGTACCTCGCCGGTCCTGACGACGAGGTCGAGGCCGTCCAGTGCCCGAGTCGGGCCGAACGACTTGACCAATCCTGCCACGGTGATGGCATCGATCTCAGCCATGGTTGGCGTCCTCGCATTGTGAAATGGGGTTGGTGAAATGGGCTCGCCACCGTGTCGAGGGCGCGGTCGATCGCGGCGCCCTCCGCGAGGGAGCATGGATGTGGAGATCAATGGGGAGTTAGAAGCGGTAGACGAAGACCGCGTTGCCCATCCTGGACAGCGACGCGCTCACCGCGGTCACAGGTGCCGCCGGGCGGCGAGGACCTTGGGGAAATCGATGTCGTACCAGTCGGCGGTGGGCGGCGGGGTGATGCGGAGCACCCGGCTGTCCAGGCCGGCGCCGAGGTCCAGGCCGACCGCGTCGGGGTGGCGGGCCAAGAACCGCTGGGCGATCTCGTCCAGTTTCCTGGCCCGGTGCGCGATGTTGATCGCGGAGCTCGGGGAGATGTGGAGCTTCCGGTAGTCGTAATCAGTCTTCCGCACGATCTCGTCGGCCAGCGCGTCGCCCAAGATCGGGTTGGGCAGGCGGTTATCCAGCGCCCTGCCGCACAGCGTCAACCACAGCGTGGCCTGCAGCGGCGAGGGCCGGAACGGTGACGGGCATCGGTCATTCACCTCTTTTCTGCTGTGAGGCTTCCCACGCGGCCTCGGCGGCCTTCAGTGGCGTGTCGTTGGTGTACAGCCCGCGGGTGGTGAGTTCGAGCATCGGCGTCACCAGGCGGTGCAGCACCTCGGGACCGAAGCTCTCGTAGCCGAGCGAACGCGTCAGAGGCGGTGCCATGGTGAGCAGGGCCACGCTCATCGCCACCTGCCACACCGCCATCGCCCTGATGTCCTTGGACGGGTGCATGGTCCCGTCGGCCACCCCTGCCCTGAGCACGGCTTCGGCCTCGGCCACCAGGGTGTCCACGAATGTGGTCGCCGCCGGTGAGTCCTCTTCCATCGCGCGTGCCATGTACTGGACGTGCAGCACGTACTCCTCGGGATCGGCAAGGTATTCGCGGAGCAGGTCCTGCATGCCCTCGGGGCGGGCGTCGTGCGTGTGCTGGACGAGGTTGCGCAGGACGTACTCGTCGCAAACCCCGCGCAACCCCTCCTTGCTGCCGAAGTGGTGGATGACCAGGGCAGCGCTGACACCTGCCGCCGCGGCGATCGCGCGCAGGTTCGTCTTCTGGAAACCGTCGCGGGCGAACAGGGCTATGGCGGCGTTACGGATCTTGGCCTGGGCGGTCAGGTCCGACGAGGACGGCCGACGAGCTGAACACATAGTCATTATACTAAACACGCATTCAGCCTTACGGCAAGGGGAAGGGATGGCCACTATGCGAGCAGTGGGCGTCCAGAGTCTCCAGATCTTCTGGGCTTTCGGCCATGCGGGTGATCGAGGCCACGTCGGTGTCGTCGCGTGCGGCGTCCTGAGGTATCTCGGCCAGGAGCCCCGGCACGTCCAGGTCGTCGTAGCGGATGACAGGTTCGCGTGGGGTGGTGAGGCGGAGGGCGGTGCGGGCTTGCCGCCAGGATCGGCCGGGGCTTTCGGCGGCGCCGATGCCCGCGCGTACACCCGCTGGAATTCGGGCCGGGTCCACGGTGGCGGCCAGGATGACGCCCACGTCGGCGAGCGGTGCCGCCTTCACCGGGCAGACCAGGCCGCCGACCCGGTCGAGCGGAAGCCTCGACCGTACGGCGACGACACGGATCGGCAGGTCGTCGGTGAATCCCAGGAGCCGAGGTGCCCGGGCTCTGGCCGCGTCGTCGCCGCCGGAGCCGATTGCCGGTTCGACGGCAGGTCTAGGTCGGAGCGGCACCGTCAGCGAAGTGCAGCAGAACCATCTCGACCAGTGCGGCGACGTCGGCGTCGACCATCGGCTCGCCGGTCATGCCCATCCGGTGGAGCAGGGTTCCGACGACGACGTCGATGAAGAACAGGACCCGGCTCTCCGGCTCGCCGAGCGCGTCCTGGAGCGCGAGCCGGTACGGGTCCTGAAACTGCGCGGACAGGACCTCGCGCAGGGCCGGATCGCTGACGGCGTCACTGAACACGCCTGCGAAAGCGTCGCCTACCCCGGGCTCGCCGACCTTCGCCGCGATCCAGCGGATGGCCGATGACATGAGCTCGGCTCGATCGGCGCCCTCCAGCGGCACCGGGCCGAACGCGTCAAGGAGGCAGTCCACGATCAGCGCACCCTTCGACGGCCAGCGACGATAGATCGTCGTCTTCGCGATGCCGGCTGCGGCGGCGATGCGGTCGACAGTGGCACGTGCGTAGCCGAGCTCGTGGACCGTGCTCAGTGTTGCGGCGAAGACCACGGCGTTGACGCCGGAGCGCGGGCGACCGGGTGGTCTGGCAGATGTGGTCGCTCGGGTCATGCCCACACGATAACCTATTGCGCTACGATCGGTATCGATACTTATGGTAGCGAAACTATCTGGCCGAGGAGGAGACATGAGCGAGGTCACCGGTACGGAGCGGCCGCCGCTGGGCGTCCGGTTGCTGCACGCCCTGGGAAAGGAGCCGGACTGGCTGGCGATGACAGCCGAGGAACTGGTCGCCTTGCGCGACGCGGTGAACCGCAAGCGGGCATCCCGTCTGGCGCGGTTGATCAGCGGGTTTCCGGACCGTGGCGTCGCGATCCAGTGGCAACAGGTGGCGCTGCCCGGCCGCGGGCTCCGGGTCCGGGTGTACCGGCCCTCGCCCGGGCGCGGCGGCGAAGGCGGCGACCGGGCCGGCCTGCCGCTCGTGATCCACGTGCACGGAGGCGGGTTCGTGGGCACGGCGGTGCAGAGCGACTGGGTGAACAGCCACCTCGCCGCGCGGCTGCCCGCGGTCGTCGTCTCGGTCGAGCACCGCCTCCTCGACCCGGAGACTCCGCTGTCGGCGGCCGTCGACGACGGCTGGGACGTGCTCCGGCACGTGGTGCAGCACGCCGCGCAGTGGGGAGTCGACCCGGCGCGGACCGCCGTCTTCGGCGAGAGCACCGGCTCGATGGTCACCGCCCTGGCCGCGATCCGGGCCGGGGAGTCCGGCCTGCTCCTGCGGGCGCAGGTGCTGGTCAACCCCGCTGTCGACCTGACCTCGACGGGGTTCGACCACGCCTCGATCAGCCGACACGCTCACAGCCCGACCCTCACCGTGACGCAGATGCGGCTGTTCCAGCGGCTCGCCGTTCCGCCGGGAACCGATCCTCGTGCGCTGTCGCCGCTGTATGCCGACGACCTGAGCGGGCTGGCCCCAGCGCTCGTGGTGGTGCCGACCATTGATCCGGTGGCCGATCACGGCCGCTGTTACGCCGAACGACTGCGGGCGGCCGGGACGCCCGCGCGGCTCACCGAATATCCCGGAGCGACGCACGCGTTCCTCAGCATGCCGGGCGTGGTGCCGCACGCGAAGGCCGCGCGGGCGGAGATCGTCGAGTTCCTCCGAGGGGCCCTCGCCGGGTGACGGGTCCCGGCCTGCCGGTTTGTGTTCCACACAGTCGGTGGGCCGCCCCGGGAATACGACCATCGGCTCCACCACGGGCCTGGTCGCGACGAGATCGACGAAGACGGGAGAGCGATGACAATCACCGACCTTGCCGAGGCGAGGGGACGGTCCGCACCACCATCAGCTGCCGATTCCGCGGCGGGGCAGAGCCTGGCAGGGCTGCTGCGCCCTCATCTCGGGAGCTTCGCCGCCGTTGTGGTCCTGCAGGTGATTGGCGCTGTCGCGGGTCTGGCGCCGCTGCTGGCGGTCGTCGAATTGGGTCGTACGCTGTTGTCACCCGGCCCGATCGATCACGGTCATGTCTGGTTCGTCGTGATCGCGGGTGCGGTCGGCTTGTTCGTCCGACTGCTGTTCACGGCCGCGTCGTCCGGACTCGGACATGTTCTCGACGGCCAGGTGCAACTGTCGTTCCGCCGGCAACTGGCCGCACGGCTGGGACGCGTACCGATCGAATTCTCGAGCTGCCACGCGGATACGACACGGTGATCGGTGAAGACGCCGGACTGTCGGGTGGCGAGGCACAGCGGATCTCGCTCGCCCGCGCCCTGCTCACCGACGCGCCCGTTCTCGTGCTCGACGAGGCGACCGCCTTCGCCGACCCGCAGACCGAACAGGCGGTGCGCCGAGCCCTGGCGACGCTGGAGGGCGATCGGACGATCCTGGTCATCGCCCATCGCCTGGAGACGATCGCCGACGCCGACACCGTCGTGATGCTGGAGAACGGGTCGATCGTCGAGCGCGGCAAGCCCGCCGAACTGCTGGCACAGGACGGAAAGTTCGCCGCGTTCTGGCTGTCCCAACGATCGGCGGTCGCCGACGAGCTCGAGACCCACGGTGGCGTACTGCAAGGAGACGAGCCCCGATGATTCGAATGCTGCTGCGCGTGCTGGGACACGAGTACGCCCAGCCGGTGCGTCGCACCGTGGCCCTGATGACGACGACCGCGGTGGTCGAGGGTTTGTCCTACGCCCTGCTGGTTCCAGTGCTGCGGTCACTGTTCGGGAGCACCCCCGGAGATGCCTGGCCCTGGCTGATCGCGTTGGGGGCCGCGGTCGCGGTCTACGCGGTGCTGCGCTATGTCAGCGATCTGTCCGGTTTCCGCGTCGGGACCACGCTGTTGCTCGGTATGTATCACCGTCTCGGCGATCATCTGGCTCGATTGCCCATCGGCTGGTACAGCGCAGGCCGCGTCGGGGAGGTGTCCGTCCTGGCCAGCCGCGGCGTCCTGCAGGGGATGAGCGTGATCGCGCATCTGCTGGCACCGTTCATCTCCGCCTGTGTGACTCCCCTGACGATCGTTGTCGTGATGCTTGCCTTCAATGGGCACATGGGGCTGGCCGCGTTGGTCGCCGTACCGGTCGTGGCGGCGATCCAGATCTGGACGGGACGCTCGATGGCCGCCACCGATGCGGAGCGCGCCGAACGCGACCATGAGGCCACCGCGCGAGTCATCGAATATCTCCAGGCCCAGCCGGTGCTGCGAGCCGGCGGCCGGACCGTCGAACGCTTCCGGTCGCTCGACGACTCGCTGCGGGAGGTCCAGCGCGCGTCCCGCCGTTCCACGCTGTCGGCGCTGCCCGGCGTGCTGGGCTTGACGCTCACGGTGCAGGCGATGTTCACCGTGTTGCTGGTCCTGGGCGCCTACCTCGCGCTCGGCGGGAATGTCGGTGCGGCAGAGATTTTGACGATCCTGGTGCTGGCCGCCCGCTGCGCGGATCCGCTGCTGTCGCTGGCGGATATCGGTGGCAAGCTCCGCGGCGCACGTTCCGAGTTGGCGAGACTCGACACGGTGTTGCGCACCGAGCCGCTGCCGGAGGCTTCCGAACCGATCCAGCCGGAACGCCATGGCCTGAAGTTCGACTCCGTCGCCTTCCAGCACGGCGACCGCACGGTGATCGACGACGTCTCGTTGTCCGTGCCGGAGGGACAGCGGCTTGCCATTGTCGGACCGTCGGGTGCGGGTAAGAGCACATTGCTGCAGTTGCTGGCACGGTTCTACGACGTGGACGCGGGCGCGGTGCGCGTGGGGGGCGTGGACGTGCGCGCGATCAACACGGAGGTGTTGATGGCGCAGATCGCCATCGTCTTCCAGGACGTCTATCTCTTCGACGGCACGATCGAGGAGAACGTGCGTCTCGGCCGTCCCGACGCAGGCGTTGCCGAGGTGCGGGCGGCGGCGACCGCGGCGCGGTTGGACGAGGTGATCGAGCGACTGCCCGGCGGATGGGCGACGAATGTCGGCGAGGGTGGCGCACTGCTGTCGGGTGGTGAGCGCCAGCGTGTCTCGATCGCGCGAGCGCTGCTGAAGAACGCGCCCATCGTGCTGCTGGACGAGGTGACCTCCGCACTGGACCCGGTGAACGAGGCGGCGGTCCACGAAGGAATCGAGCGCCTGATGGCGGGCCGGACGGTGGTGATGGTGGCGCATCGGCTGCGGACCGTCCGACGCGCCGATCGCATCGTCTTTCTGGACGGCGGCCGGATCGTGGAGGAAGGCAGCCACGACGAGTTGCTGCGCCGCAGTGGCCGCTACGCCGATTTCTGGAATACGTCCCTGACACCGGCAGCGCGTGAATGAGGGTGCCCAGGACGCAGCGCGCACCCGTCGGCCTAGTTTCGATGAAATGCCTTTACTGCCAGCACGGATGGGACGAGGTGTTCGCGCGGCTCGTACACCCGATCGATACTCAGCTCGGCGTCGATGAACGCGTTGATCAAGTCGGGCAGCGGCACGTGGCTCATCCCCACCCGGTCCCGGACCCCGCCTTCACGCCACCACGGCGAGCGCTTATGCCGGCCCTTGATCCGGTAGGTGGGATGGATGACCACCGCTCCGTCCTGACGGAGCTCGACATGCGGGCCGTTGAAGCAGGGATGCACGCCGTAGAACAACAGCAAACCACCCGGAAGCAGCACGCGAGCCGCCTCCTTCAGCAGTCCGGCGAAGTCCCCGATATCGGTAGAGACCCACAGCGCGGTGACGGTGTCGAAGGTGTCCGCGGCGAACGGGAGCATCGTCGCGTCGCTCTGGAGGAGCGGAGCGCGGTCCCTGTGGCGGGCCAGACGCAACTGGTCGGCTGAACGGTCGAGACCGACGACGGTCCGGCCGGTCGATCGGATGGTGTCGAGGTACAGGCCAGTGCCGCAGCCGACGTCCAAGCATAGGCCTTCTCCAGGACCGAGAAGATCGACTATCCAGTCGACGTTGGCGGCGGCACCGGGCCCGATGTAGTCGTCGTACCACTCGGCATGGCCTTCGTAGCGCGCGGTCATGATTCATTCATACACGGAGAATCCAGCCGTTCATGGGCTCTCAGCTCGAACCTCCCCCCTCCCGTGCCCGCCGGTCGGACGCCGGCTGTCCGCTGGGTCTCCCGCCCGCGAAGGTCTTGCCAGCGGGGTGGCTGTCCTGTCTCTTCGTACCTGCGGTGCCTCAAGTCGGATGAGAAGGCCAACCGGGCTCCCGTCCCACTGATCATGAGGCAAATCCTTGTTTCTTCCGGCGGGATCCGCGTGGCCGTCTTCGAACATGGAGAGGGAGGCCTGGCTGGGAGTGGCGGCGAGGTGATCATGCAGGGTGGCGTGGCGGAATCGGTAGATCGGTCCGACGCTACGCAAGTGCACGTTGCCGTTCGGGACTGATGACACATTGCTCTGTTCGTGGCCTCGCCGACGGTGAGGGGTGGACCTTGCCCTTGGGTGAAGGCGCAGCATCGTGGTGCCGGTCGTCCTGGCCGGTGCGAGGAGGGTTGGGTGTGGGGCTACTGACGATCGGGGTGTTCGCCCGGGCTACGCGATTGTCGCCGAAGGCGTTACGGCTGTACGACGAGCTCGGATTGCTCCGGCCGGCTGCAGTGGACGGGGAGTCGGGATACCGCTTCTACGATCCGACGCAGTTAGAGCGGGCCCGGTTGATCGCGTGGTTGCGGCGGCTGGGCATGCCGCTGGCCCGCATCCGCCAGGTATGCGACCTGGAGCCGCATGCGGCGGCCGAGCAGGTCGCCGACTATTGGGCACAGGTCATGGCAGACACCGCTGTACGCGAACAACTCGCCACCTTCCTCGTCGACTACCTGTCAGGAAGGGGTGGCGCTGTGGAAGACGCAGAAACCATGATCGGGATCCGCTACGCGGCACGGTCGGAGTCGGGGCTGGTTCGCACGAGCAATGAGGACGTCGCCTACGCCGGCGCTCGGTTGCTGGCGGTGGCCGATGGAATGCGCGGGCCGGGTGGGAATCTCGCAAGCGTGGCGGCCATCGACGCGCTCAAGCCGTTGGAGACGAAGGCCGTACCCGCCGGTGACCTTCTCGGCGCGCTCGCCGATGCGGTTGGTCAGGCCGACCGGGCGATTCGCGGCATTGCCGAGTCGGCACTGTCCGGTGAGGCGGTCACGACGCTGACCGCGATGCTGTGGTCTGGCTCCCAGCTGGCGCTGGTGCACATCGGTGACACGCGAGCGTATCTGTTGCGCGACGGTGAGATCTTCCAGATCACCCACGACCACACCTACGTGCAGTCGCTGGTCGACGAAGGCCGCCTCAGCCCGGAGGAGGCCGTCTCGCATCCGCAACGCTCGTTGCTGGTCCGTGCACTCACGGGCACAGGCAGGTCCCAGCCTGACCTGTCGCTGCATACGGCCGTGGCCGGCGACCGCTACTTGCTGTGCTCCGACGGACTGGCCACCGTCGTTGCGACAGAGTCACTGCGCGGCGTACTGAGCGGCACGGGCGCCCCTGAGCAGGTCCTCGATGAGCTGGTCAGGCTGGCATACGACGCGGGCGCCCCGGACAACGTCGCTTGCGTGGTGGCTGATGTGGTGACGCTGTGAGTGGAAGGTGAGCGCGTCGGCTGTACGCTCTTTGGGCGCGTACACGCTCGACCGGCGTCCCCTGGCGATCCCCGCCTACCGGCGGTTGTGGGTCGCCTCGGCCACCTGCGCGGTCGGTGGCTCGTTCAGCGTGGTCACGGTGCCGACGCAGCTGTTCACCTTGACCGGCTCGTCCGCGACCGTCGGCGCCGCGGCCGCAGTGTCGTTCGGTGCTTTGGTGATCGCGTCGCTGTGGGTCGGAACCCTCGCCGACCTCATGGACCGGCGACGTCTGCTGCTGGCCGCTCACTGTGGCCTTGCGCTGACCTACGCGGCGCTGTGGGCTCAGACCGCCCTGGGAGGTCGCTCTGTCGCCGTCCTGTTGGCGTTGGTGGCATGCCAGGGACTGACCTTCGGGGCGATCATGGTGACGATGGGTGCAGCGGTGCCCCGCCTCGTACCCGTCGGCCTGCTGCCCGCGGCGAACGGTCTCAGTTCGCTCGTCCGCTACACCGGGTCGATCATGGGCCCGTTACTGGCAGGCGTGCTGATTCCGGTGGTCGGGCTCGGCACGCTTTACCTGTTCGACGCCGTTGCGCTGCTGGCCGTCGTGTGGGCGGTGACCAAGTTGCCGCCGATCCTGCCCAGCCCTCCCCCGGTGTCACGTGACGGATTGCCCGGTGGGATATCAAAAGCACCAACGGACGATGCGCCGGCACAGCGTGACCGGCATCGGTCCACGCTTGGACAGGTGCTCGCCGGGTTCCGCTACCTGCTTGCCGGCCGGGTGCTCGTAGCCGTGCTGGCAGTAGATCTTGCTGCGATGGTCTTCGGGATGCCGGTAGCGCTTTTTCCTGAGCTGGCGCAACGCACCTACGGCGGGCCCGCGGGAGGAGGCCTGGAGCTGGGCCTGCTTTACGCCGCCTACCCGGCCGGTGTCTTCGCGGCCGGGCTGATGTCGGGAAGGTTCACGTGCGCCCATCGCCACGGTGCCCTGATGGCATCGGCTGCCGCCGTCTGGGGAGTAACCGTCGTGGTCCTTGGCTTGGCTCCGCGGCTCTGGCTCGCGCTGGCGGCGCTCATGTTCGGCGGTGCGGCGAACTTCGTGCTCAGTACCTTCCGCAACGCCATCTCACAGGCGTATACCGACGACGCCATGCGCGGCCGGATTCAAGGGTCACTCACCGTCGTCCTCATCGGGGGCCCGCAGATCGCCAACCTGCTGCACGGGACCGCCGCGGTGGTATACGGCCCTCAGGTGACGATCTGCGTTGGCGGACTGCTCACCGTGATGACCGTCGCCATGATCGTGTGGATGGCACCTCAGCTGTGGCACTACGCCGCCCCAAGAACAGAGGATGTTGTCAGCGGGTGAGCACCGGGCCGGGTACCGCTGAACGTCAGACCGCAGGCGGCGACCATCTCGCCCGCAGTGAGGACGAGGTCCTGGTCGCCGAGCAACAGGCGTAGTCGTCCGTTGAGGACGTACAGCCAGTGGTATCCCTCGTGCGAGCAAGGATCGGGTTCCAGATCGTTCGGACCGGCCGGAAGGATCTGGTGAAGATCGGCGCATCAGGGGCGAAGTAGCCGGAGGCAGGGCATCGGGTCATTGGTTTCGGGTCTGGTAGGCCTCTCGGCTGGTCTCGATGTGCGGGACGTGCTCGATGGCCCAGCCGGCGAGGGCCAATGCGGGTGGAATGAGGCTCTTACCGGTGGGGGTCAGTGCGTATTCGACCCGTGGCGGGACCTCGGCGTGCACCGTCCGGGAGACCAGGCCGTCGCGTTCGAGGTTCCGGAGCGTCAGGGTCAGCATGCGCTGGGAGATCCCGGGGATCTGCTGCTGCAGGCCGGTGAAGCGCAGGCTTCCCTGATCGAGGGTCGCCACGATCAGCAGCGTCCACTTGTTGCAGATGCGGTCGAGGATGGCGCGGATCGTCCGTCCGCCATCTCCTCGGATCATGCAGGTGTGCTCGTACTCCGACATGACAGCCCTCTGTGTGTAACGCACATGCATGTGCCTTTTGTAAGGCTTTCAATAGTGACGCATCATGAGGCTACTTACGACTGGTAACCATCGTGGCCGGCGCCGCGTCCCTAGCCCCCGAGGTGTCCTTCATGGAGATTTCCTACTGGATCGTCGCGGTACTCCTGGCCGTCTTCTACCTCTACGCCGGCGGCAAGAAGATCACCCAAAGCCAGGAGCAGCTCCAGCCGATGATGGGCTGGGTCGACACCGTTCCCATGCCGCTCGTCCGCTTGATCGGAATCCTGGAAGTCCTCGGCGCGGCCGGCCTGATCCTGCCGCCGCCGACCGGGATCGCGCCCTGGCTCGCCATCGCCGCGGCGATCGGCCTCGTCCTGATCCAGATAGGCGGCATCGCGGTCCACCTGAGCCGCAGCGAGGTCCGGCAGATCGGACTCAACATCGCCCTCCTGGCAGCCGCCGCGGCAACCGCCTGGCTCGGCACCATCTGGCTCTGAACCCTCTGCCCAGCGTCGTCTGCCCTCGCTTCGCTCCGGGGCGCTCCATTACCAGTGGTCGTGGACAGGTATGTCAGGCGGCGGCGCGGTCGCCGGTGCGGCGGCGGCGCAGGTCGGCTTGCTCGAGTGCGGGTGGTACGTAGGCGATGTCGAGCGTGCCCGGGTTCACCCCGGGCGGGACCACCTTGTCGATCTGGTCGAGGGTGTCGTCGTCGAGGGTGGTGCCGGCGCCGGCGAGCAGGTCGTCGAGCTGCGCCATGGTGCGGGGGCCGATGATCGCCGAGGTGACCGCGGGATGGCTGATGACGAATGCCAGGGCCAGATGGGTGAGCGACAGACCGGCCTGCTCGGCGATCGGGACGAGTTCTTCGACGGCATCGTGGTTGCGCTTGTCGGTCATGTGCTTCGGCACCCAGTGCATGCGGGCGCTCGAGACCTGTTCGTTGCCGTCCTTGCGGAAGCGGCCGGTGAGCAGGCCCGAGGCCAGCGGGCTCCAGACCAGCGTGCCCAGCCCGTAACGCTCGCAGACCGGGAGGACATCGCGCTCGATACCGCGGTTCAGGATCGAGTACGGCGGCTGTTCGGTGCGGAAGCGGGCCAGCCCGCGCCGTTCGGAAGCCCATTGGGCCTCGACGATCTCCGCGGCCGGCAGGCTGGAATGGCCGATCGCGCGTACCTTACCCGCCTGCATCAGGTCGGTCAGGGCGGCGAGGGTTTCCTCGATATCGGTGCCGGGCTCGGGGTGGTGGACCTGGTAGAGGTCGATGTGGTCGACGCCGAGACGCCGCAGCGAGTTCTCGACCGCGGTGACGATCCAGCGGCGGGAGTTGCCGCGCTGGTTGGGGTCGGTGCCCATGGGGCCGTTGAACTTGGTGGCGAGCACCACGTCGTCGCGTCGGCCGCGCAGCGCCTTGCCCACGATCCGTTCGGTTTCGCCGTCACCGCCGTAGACGTCGGCGGTGTCGATGAAGTTGATGCCGGCGTCGAGGGCCCGGTGGATGATGGTGACGCAGTCGTCGGGGTCGGGGTTGCCGAACGGGCCGAACATCATGGTGCCGAGGCAGTAGGGACTGACCTTGATGCCGGTACGGCCGAGGGGGCGAGTGCGCATGATCTGTTCCTTCGAAAGGCGGAGGGCCGGGTGGTCCGAGGCGGCCCGGGAAGGCCGCCTCGGACCGGATGAGTGCGTTGGTGGTCAGCCGGCGTACGGGGCGGCGACGTCGAGGATCCAGGTGACGCCGAAGCGGTCGGTCAGCATCCCGAAGCCCGGGGCCCACTGCGACGGGCCGTACTTCTCGATGAGGTCGGCGCCGTCGGTGAGCTTGTCCCACAGCGCGCCGACTTCCTCGGTGCTTTCGCCGCGGACGGACACGAAGAACCGCTCGCCGGTCAGCGTCATGCCGTGCTCGCGAGTGGTGGCGGCGGGCGCGGTGGCGGCCGGTGCCTGGCTGGGCACGTCGTAAGCCATGATGCTGAAGCCGTTGTCGGCCGTGACCTGGCCGAAGACGATCTTTTCGGCGTCGGGCAGTTCCTTCGGCATGCCGAAGTCGCCGTACGCGATGGTGGTGAGGTGGCCGCCGAACACGGTCTGGTAGAACTCCAGCGCCGCGCGGGCGTCGCCGCGGAAGTTCAGGTGGGTGGTGGTGGAGATGGCCATGCTGGTGACTCCTTATTGATTTTCCGGGCGCGGTACGCCCGGTATGGGCTGGTAAGTCTCGTTAGAGAGAGCCAGGGAAGGGGGTGTCGGACGGCCGAATCGGCGAGTCCCCACCGTGCTGCTGGTCTCAGATGGCCAGCAGAATGGCGCTGACGATCAGGCTGCCGACGATGTTGTAGCTGCCGGAGATCGCCGCGTAGAGCAGCGGTCGCGGGAAGTTGGGGTTGATGGCGATGGTGACGGTGTTAAAGGGGGGCCGTCCGGGTCGCGGTGGCTGACCGGCTCGAGACGAAGATTCGCAGGGGTAGGTGACAGGATGTGGCACCTACTTCGGGCAGAATCAGGTTCATGCCGAAAACCTCTGCCCGACTGCTGGCCCTGCTGTCGCTGCTGCAGACCCGCCGGGACTGGCCCGGCACGGTGCTGGCCGATCGCCTGGACATCAGCCTGCGCACCGTGCGCCGCGACGTCGACCGGCTCCGCGAACTCGGCTACCCCATCGCCGCCGTCAAAGGCCCTGACGGCGGCTACCGGCTCAGCGCCGGCACCGAACTACCCCCGCTGCTGTTCGACGACGAACAGGCCGTCGCCCTCACCATCGCCCTGCAGATCGCCGCCACCAACCCCGGCAACGGCCTCGCCGAACCCGCCG
>NZ_JBEXUE010000170.1:0-18642 GCF_040614275.1 Streptosporangium sp. NPDC006013 | reverse complement strand
CAGCTGCCCGCCAGCGGCCCGGTCTCGGCCTCGCCGTCACCGATGACGCAGGCCACCACCAGGTCCGGGTTGTCGAACGCGGCTCCGTAGGCATGAGCCAGGGCATAGCCCAGCTCACCGCCCTCGTGGATCGACCCCGGGGTCTCGGGCGCGACGTGGCTGGGTATGCCGCCGGGAAAGGAGAACTGCCGGAAGAGCCGCTGCATCCCCCGAGCGTCCTGTCCCACATCCGGATATTTCTCGGTATAAGAGCCCTCCAGCCAGGCATGCGCCACCGCCGCGGGACCGCCGTGGCCAGGACCGACGACGTAGATCATGTCCTGGTCGCGTTCGGTGATGATCCGGTTGAGGTGGGCGAAGCAGAAGTTCAGCCCCGGCGTGGTCCCCCAGTGCCCCAGCAGCCTGGGCTTGATGTGCTCGGGTCGCAACGGCTCGGTCAGCAGGGGGTTGGCCAGCAGGTAGATCTGACCGACCGACAGGTAGTTGGCCGCGCGCCAGTAGGCGTCGACGTGCGCGAGTGCGTCCATACATCGACAGTTCCTCCACGGAGGCGTTCCAACCTCGACGGGGCGAACGCGTTCATCCCGCGTGCCGGGCACGAGCCGGAAGGCGCCCGTGGCGGGCGGCCCCACCCGGGTTCCCCCTGGACGCCCCCGCACCGGGCCGGAGCCGGGATCTCCACACCACCGTGATCATCTGTGTCTCCTGTCCCATTACCGTATTGAGGTGGAATGTACGAAGATCTCCGGGTGAGCCGATGGCACCGTGGCGGTGTTCGAGGATGCGGTGGTTCCCCTCGCCGGGAACGTCGGGAGTGAGCGATGAGATTTGTCGGGTTTCGGGATGGTCGTCAGGTCCGGGTGGGAGTGCTGACCGGCACCGACCAGGTGGTGCCGCTGGCCGAGGTGAGCGAGTTCTACGAGGACCTGCCCGGCTGGACCGCCAGGGCGCGCGAGCTCACCACCGGTGAGCCGGCGGGTGAGCCGGCAGGTGAGCTGGCATTGGGCGAACTGAGCCTGGCTCCGGCGGTGACCGGTTCCGCACGGGTGCTGTGCGTCGGGTTGAACTATCGAGAACACGCCGCAGAGGGCGGTTTCTCCACCCCGGAGACACCGACGATCTTCGGACGGTGGACGACGTCGCTCGCGGTCGACGGGACGCCCGTGCCGGTGCCGCCGGACGAGGCGGGCCTGGACTGGGAGGTCGAACTGGTCGCGGTGGTCGGTACGGCCATGCGGTGCGTGGACCCGGAGACCGCGCTCGCCGGGGTGTTCGGCTACGCGGTCTTCAACGACCTGAGCGCCCGGCGGGCACAGCGGCTGACCGCGCAGTGGACGCTCGGCAAGAACTCCGACCACAGCGGGCCGATCGGGCCTGTCGTGACCGCCGACGAGGTGGGCGACCCGGCCGGCGGCCTCCGGCTGGTGACCCGGGTCAATGGCGAGGTCGTCCAGGACGGCGACACCAAGGACATGATCTTCCCGGTCGGGCAGGTGCTGGCGCACCTGAGCCGGACGATGACGCTGCTGCCCGGAGACCTGGTGGCGACCGGCACGCCCTCGGGGGTGGGGCACGCACGCACCCCCGCGTGGTTCCTGCGGCCCGGTGACGTGGTCGAGGTGGAGATCGACCGGCTGGGCTCGGTGCGCAACCCGATCGTGGCCTGGCCGGAGAGCTGAAACGACGTCGCAGGCGTCTTGGCCGGTGCGCTTCCATATCGCGGCGCGCCGGGATGAGAGGCCGTTCGAGGAGAGGAACCCCTGAGTGAGAATCGCCATCATCGGCGGAGGCCTCGGCGGGCTGGCCGCCGCCCTGCTGCTGCGGCAGGCGGGTGTCGAGGCAGTCGTGTACGAGCAGACCGCCGAGCTGCGTGAGGTCGGCGCCGGGATCGTGGTGGGCCCCAACATGGTCCGCCCCCTGGCGCGGGCCGGGCTCGGCGAGCGGCTGGCGTCCTTCGCCGTGCCGTTGGAGGCCGCCTGGGAGTTCCGGCGCTGGCAGGATGGCCGGGTGCTGTTCTCCCAGCCGATGGGCGAGGAGTGCCGCCGGCTGTACGGCGCCGACTGCTACGTCGCGCACCGGGCCGACCTGCTCGAGATGCTGCTGCAGGCACTGCCCTCGGACGCGGTCAGGGCCGGCCGGAGGCTGGAGACCTTGCGCCAGGACGGCGCCGAGGTCGAGCTGGTCTTCACCGACAGCCGGGGCGAGAAGACGACGGTGACCGCCGACGGGGTGATCGGCGCAGACGGCATCCACTCGGCGGTACGGCCCACGGTCGTCGAGGAGGCGCCGCCGCGTTTCTCCGGGCTGTGCGCCTACCGGTGCCTGGTCGAGGCCGAGCACGCGCCGGAGCTGGCGCTACGCCGGGTGCAGACGCTCTGGCTGGGCCCGGACCGTCACTTCGTCCACTACCCCATCAGGGACAGAAAGCTGATCAACATCGTCGCGATCGTGCCCGCCGGCGAGTGGCGTGTCGAGTCGTGGACCGCAGAGGGGCGGATCGAGGACCTGGCGCGCGAGTTCGAGACCTGGGACCCGCGGCTGAGGCAGCTGGTCGCCTCAGCCACCGAGACCAGGCGCTGGGCCCTGTACGACCGCACCCCCCTGGAGCGCTGGACATCCGGGCGGGTGGCCCTGCTGGGTGACGCCGCCCACTCGATGCTGCCCTTCCTCGGCCAGGGAGCCGCCCAGGCGGTCGAGGACGCGGTGGTCCTCGCGAGCTGCCTGCGTGCCGCCACCCGCGAGACGGTGACGCAGGCGCTGGCCCGCTATGCGGAGATCCGCCGGCCCCGGGCCTCGCAGGTGCAGCTGATGAGCCGTGGCCGCGAGGTGCAGAACCACCTGCCCGACGGGCCCGCCCAGCTGGAGCGCGACGCGGCCTTCGCCGGCGGCGACCCGCTCCGGCAGAACGCCTGGCTCTACGGCCACGACCCCGAGACGATCATGGCGGGCTGAGGCGGCCCGGCCTCGCGCCGCCGGGCTCCGGCCCACTCGGGGTGGGAACCCGGCGGCGCGGGTGGTCACTCCACCTTGCGCACCCCGCCCAGGCCGGCCGGCAGCCCTGACATGAGGTAGACGATGACCTTGAGGCTGGCGGCGTCCTCGCTCCCGCCGATGGCGTAGACGTTCTGCCTTGCGCCGGGCGAACTCCTGGGTGGTGGTGCCGACGCCGACCACGATCGCGTCGCCCTCTTCGACCAGGGAGACCGCGGATCGGCGATGGCCCGCTTCACGGTCCGGCCGTGACATCGTCCCGGGACTCGGTGGACGTCACGGTGGACGTCACGGTGGACGTCACGGTGGACGTCATCGACCGCGGCCGCCCCTCGGCGGCATCGGTGAGCAGGTCACGGGCGTGCATGATGGCGGCGGGGGTGTCGGGGAAGATCAGGCCGTCGCGACGCAGGTGGTCGGCCACCCCGAGCGCGGCCAGAACCTGATCGTGGCCGGGCCGGATGCCGGACAGCAGCACGACGATGCCGCGGTGTTCCAGATCGGTGATCACCTCTCCCAGCACCCGCGCCCCGGTGGCGTCGAGAGTGGAGACCCGGGACATGCGCAGGATCACCACGCGCGTGTCGGCGACCTCCGACAGCTCCAGCAGGAAACGATGGGCGGCGGCGAACACCAGCGGCCCGTCGAACCGGTAGGCGACGATGTGCTCCCGCAGAAGCCGGTACTCCTCCTCACTGTGGTCACCGCTCTCCAATGGCACCCGCTGCACCTGCGCGTTCCTGACGATGGCGCGCAGCGCCAGGACGATCGCCGTACCGACGCCGACGGCGACCGCGGTCACCAGGTCCACGGCGACCGTGACGACGAAGGTGAGCAGCATGACGAGCCCGTCACCACGTGTCGCGCGCGCGATGGCACGCAGCGAGCCGACCTCGACCATCCGCACCGTCGTGGCCAGCAGCACACCGGCCAGCGCCGCCAGCGGGATGTGCCCGACGACTCCGGACGCGGCGAGCACGATCACCGCCAGCACCACCGCATGGGTGAGCGCGGCCAGGCGGGAGCGGGCGCCCGAGCGGACGTTGACCGCGGTGCGGGCGATGGCGGCGGTGGCCGGGATGCCGCCGAACAGCGGCGCGGCCAGGTTGGCGATGCCCTGGCCGAAAAGCTCGCGGTCAGGGTGGTGTCTCTCGTTGACGCTCATCCCGTCGGCCACGGAGGCGCACAGCAGGCTTTCCAGGGCCGCCAGCGCGGCGACGGCCAGCGCCGAGGGAAGCAGCGCGGCTATCGCGCCGGTGTCGAGGAAGCCCAGTGAGGGGGCGGGCAGACCGGCGGGAAGCGCTCCGATGCGGGCGACATCAAGGCCGGCGAAGACGGTGACCATCGTCGCCAGCGCCACACCGATCAGCGAGAAGGGCAGGCCGGGCCGCAGGCGGGCACCGACCAGCATGAGGGCGGCCACCGCCACGGCCATCACCACCGGCACCGGGTCGGGAGCGGCGGCGAAACGGGCGACGGCCTCGGCGGCCACCCGCCAGACCTGCTCCCCGTCCACTCCCGAGACCCCGAGGGCGGCGGGCACCTGCTGCAGCGCGATCACCACGGCGATCCCGGCGGTGAACCCCTCGATGACCGAGGTGGGGATGAACTGAACGTAGCGGCCGACCCTGGCCACCGCGAGCCCGACCAGCACCACCCCGGCCAGCAGTCCGACCATCAGCACACCGGGTGCGCCGAACCGGTGCACGATCGGCAACAGCACCACGGTCATCGCGCCGGTCGGCCCGGAGACCTGCAGGTTGCTCCCGCCGAAAACCGCCGCGAGCGTCCCGGCGACGATCGCGGTGACCAGACCTGCCTGGGCCCCCATCCCCGAGCTGACCCCGAAGGCCAGCGCGAGGGGCAGCGCCACGACCGCCACGGTCAGCCCGGCCAGCAGATCCCGTCGCGGATCGCGACGTGCGGGTGCCCAGTCGGCGCGAGTGGGCAGCAGGTCCGACAGGCGGGCCCGCAGCCGCCCGGCGGCGGGCGTGCTCACCCGCGAGCCTCGGCGCGCAGTTCGGCGAGCAGCTCACCCTGCTCGGCGAGCAGCTCGGTCAGGATGGATCGCGCCGCGAACATCAGGGTGGCCACATCCGGGGTGGAGAGCGCGTACACGACGGTGGCGCCCTCCCGGGTGGCGGTCACGAGCCCGGCACGGCGCAGCACCGCCAGCTGCTGGGAGAGGTTGGACGCCTCGACGTCGATGGCGCTCAGCAGATCCCGCACCGGCAGGGGGCCGTCCTGCAGCAGCTCCAGCACCCGGACACGGACCGGATGGCCGAGGGTGCGAAAGAGCTCGGCCTTGGCCTGGTGCAGTGGCACCGGCATGATCACGCGGCCCCGGCGACTGGCCCGCCACCGGGGGGGCGTACATCGACGCCGTGCCGGGCGGCGATGCGCAGCAGGTTCTCCAGGCGCCCGGTCAGGACCTCGACCCCGTGATCGTCGGAGGCCCGGCGCATGAGCTCCAACTCGCCGTCGACATCGGCTATGCGCGCCCTTAACTCCGCCGCGAACTCGCTCACGCCCCCCACCTCCCGTGGATCAGGTCATCCCCCGGCGTCCGGTTTACCGGCACACCCTTCCTGATGATGTGCCAAATTGCATAATTCTTCAAATCGTAATGACGTTGGCTATGATGGCGGAAGCCGTTTTCCACAGGTCCCCGGCCGGTCGGGCCCGATCAATGACGGATCGACCGCCAAGCGGGATACTTGGTGCGGCTACCGCGGGCTGACCTGCGGCGTCAGAGCGCGCCAGCCGGCGATGCGACAGTGACGAGAGGCCGAGCACGGCCTGCGTGAGGGAGTACAGCCAATGGGACGGGGCCGAGCCAAGGCGAAGCAGACAAAGGTTGCTCGCGAGCTGAAGTACAGCAGCCACAGCATGGATCTCGACCGGTTGCGTAAGGAGTTGGGCGCCGGTGACGATACCGCGCCGGAGAGCGAGGCCGACGACCCTGTCGGCGAGCCGACAGGCAGGTAGGGCTGGTTGCGCGGGGTTTCGCGGATCGAGGGAACGGCCCGTGCCCCCGAGTACGACGGCGAATCCCGCGCAACATCCTGCAACATCATTGAGGCGACCGGGCAGAGCTGCTTACCGTCACGGTTGTGCGATACCGCCGCACGGCGGGTCACACCCCCCGTACGGCGCGTCGACGGAGAGCTCTGGCGGGTCCCACCTCATCAAGACGGTGACCGGCTGCCCCTTCCCCCCGGACGCCGGGATCTGCCAGTTCACACGCCGTGGCCCCGGGAAGAATCGCCGGCTCCCGCGAGGTCATGCCTCGCCGAGGCGGAAAGTCTCCCTGGGCCACGGCCACCACCCATCGCGTGTGCCGGAGAGGCCTTGACGAACCGCTACGGGGCCCAGTTCGGGCCCGACATCACCTTCCTCGGCGTCGACCGATGCTCACTGGACGACCCCGCCGGCTATGCGGGCGCCGACGTCGTGATCGTGGGGGCGCCGTTCGACGGCGGCACCTCGCACCGGCCGGGAGCGCGCTTCGGGCCGCAGGCGATCCGGATGACCGACTACCTGCCGCACGACGGGGCGCGCCCCAGCCTGGCACTGCGCACCGACGGGCTGCGCGACCTGCGCGTCCTGGACGCCGGTGACGTCGAGATGCCGCCCGGCGACATTCTGGCCTCGCTGTCCGCGCTGGAGGCCGCCGTCGAGAAGGTGGCCCGAGCCGGAGCCATCCCGGTGGTCCTGGGCGGTGACCACTCGATCGCCTTCCCCGATGCCAAGGGCGTGGCCAACGTCCTCGGGCACGGCCGGATCTCGATGATCCACTTCGATGCCCACGCCGACACCGGCGACATCGAGTTCGGCTCGCTGTGGGGGCACGGGCAGCCGATGCGCAGGCTCATCGAGTCGGGGGCGCTGCGTGGCGACCGGTTCCTGCAGATCGGCCTGCGCGGCTACTGGCCGCCGCCGGAGACGCTGGACTGGATGGCGGAGCGTTCGATGCGCTCGTACGAGATGACCGAGATCGTGCACCGCGGCCTGACGGAGTGCCTCACCGAGGCCTTCGCCATCGCGACCGACGAGTGCGACGGTGTCTTCCTGTCCGTCGACATCGACGTGTGCGACCCGGGTCACGCGCCGGGCACCGGGACGCCCGAGCCCGGCGGCATCACCGCGCGCCAGCTCCTCGACTCCGTACGGCGCATCTGCCTGGAGTTGCCGGTCGTCGGAGTCGACGTGGTGGAGGTCAGCCCGCCCTACGACCACGCGGACATCACCGCCGCGCTGGCCAACCGCGTGGTTCTCGAGGCGTTGAGCGCCATCGCCCGGCGGCGGCGCGACGCACGGGACGGTACGGCGTGGAACCCGCTGCTTCCCCTGCTCGCCGACCGCCCGGACCGCTGAGAGGTCTACCTGGCTCTCGGGCGGTTGCCCCACCTGGGCTTGCGGAACAGATCGCGCCGCTCCAGCAGGTAGACGAGCTTCGAGGCCGCGAGCCTGACGGTCTCCTCGTGCCGGTGGCGCTTCTGCGGTACGGCGGCGCTCCAGCGCTCAAGCAGCAGGGCGATCTCCTCGGCGAGTTCGCCGATCACCCGGTAGCGGGTGCTGAAGGCGTAGAGGTCCCCGTGCACCGCGTTCACCAGGTCCTCCTCGACCCGGTGGGCGAGCGGCCTGACCCGGCTGAGGATCCCGGCCTCCATCGCCGGAGTGACCGGTGCCCGGCGGGCGTCGCCCTCGGGCACCATGATGAGAGCCCGGACCCGCGCGACGGCCAGGGCGCGCTCGGCCTGTGGGGTCGAGGGGTGCTCGGCGAGGTCCAGGAGGCGGCGGAGGGTCTCCTGTGTCTTGTCGTCGAACATGGAAACCCATTCCGCCTTCGCGTCCGGTGTTTTCGCCGGACCGGGAGATCGGGTCTCGGCGTCGGCATCCGCGCATGCCGCGCATGTGCGATCACATGCTATTCGACCCGATGGGCACGGGCGGCTCCCGGTGTGCCCCCTGCTCCCCGGGGGTGGCCTCGGCCTCTAGCTCGTGGTGTCCGCTCCCGGCCGCCGGACGATGCTAAAGGGTGTACGGCAGGGTTTCACCCCTTTTGTCGAATCCGGTATTCGACAGCCCCGCAAGCCTCCTTTTTCCGCTAATAGCCTCACTTCTCGGTTTTTCTGCGAATACAGTCCAGCTCTATCGGACGGCGCCCCCTTCGCGGAAGGGCGGAGGAGAGTGGACGGGGTGGCTCACGGCCATGGATCCGATCGGTGACGATCTGCTCAGAATCATCAGGCCCGAGATCGGGTACCGGGAGGGACCCGGCCAGCACAGCAAGTTCGGTGAGTGGTACGCGGCCAACGTGGTCCAGGACCCGCAGTACGAGACGGCCCCGTGGTGCGCGATGTTCATCGCCTGGGCCGCGGAACGGGCGGGCGTACAGCAGTACGTCGGGCAGTTCGCCTGGACCCCGTCGCAGGCCCGCTGGTTCGAGACGAACGGCGCCTGGTCGCGGACACCTGAGCCGGGTGCCCTGGTCTTCTTCGACTGGTCGGGCGGCAAGGACATCAAGGGGATCGACCACGTCGGTGTCGTCGAGAGCGTCGAGGGTGGAACGATCCACACCATTGAGGGGAACGTCGACCGGGTCTGGCTGAAGCGCAAGACGCGCGACCAGAGCAAGGTCGTGGGCTACGGCCTGCCGCGCAAGGTCAAGGAGAACCTGGCCGGAAAGAACGACACCGCCCCGCAGCAGATCGGCCAGATCGAGGTCCGCCCGGCACTCGCCCCGGCCTCCACCGCCCTGACCGACACCTCGGGTACGCTCCCCGTCTCCATGGAGACCGCCGTGGTCGCGGGGCTGCTGACCTTCGTCCTCGGCACGTCGTTCGTCCTGTCCCGGCTGCGTCCCCGCGTCTCGGCGGGACGGCACCGCAGGAGGAACGGGCGGCAGGAGCCTCGGCGGCGGGCGGACCGGCGGACCGGCGGGGCGCCCCCGGCCGGGGCCTCGCTCTCCCTGGCCGGGGCGCCCGAACAGGACAGGGCCGGCAGTCCGGAGACGCTCCGGGTGCGCAGACCGGGCTGGGCGCACGAGCCGTACCGCGCGGATCACCCGCGGCCCGTCAGCGGCCTTGCCCCCGAGATCTCCGCCCCCGAGACCCCGGCCCCCGAGGCGGAGGCGCGCCGGGCCGCGTGACCTCCCGGGCCGGTGAGCGCGCACTCACGGGTTGATTAATAAGGTTAGGCAAAGCTAAGTTACTGGAGACGGCACTTCCCCAGTAAAGGCGGCGTGATGACAGCGGGCGGCGAGCAGACCCTGGAGCGGACAGCGGGGGTTCCGGTCTACCGGGGCCACCACGTGGAGGTTCTGCGGACGGCACGGCTCAGCCCGAGCTTCGTCCGGGTCACCTTCGGCGGCGAGGACCTGGCGGGCTTCGCCGACAAGGGCTTCGACCAGCGGATCAAGGTGATCCTCCCGCTGCCGGACGGCAGCCTCACCCCCCTGGGCGACGGGGACGACTGGTACCAGCGGTGGCGTGCGCTCCCGCAGGAGCTGCGCAACCCGATCCGCACCTACACCGCCCGCGCCGTCCGGCCTGAGCTGCGCGAGCTCGACGTCGACTTCGTCCTGCACGGTGAGACCGGCCCCGCGTCCCGGTGGGCGACCCATGTGACCCCCGGAGACCGGGTCGTGGTGGTCGGCCCCAACGCCGCCCACCCCGGCCCCACCGGCGGCCAGGAGTGGGCGCCGCCCGCCGGGGCGACGCACCTGCTGCTGGCCGGGGACGAGACGGCCGTACCCGCCATCACCACGATCGCCGAGTCGCTCTCCGGTTCCGTGCCCGCCACGGTGTTGCTGGAGGTCCCCGGGGCCGCCGACGCGCTCGCCCTCGATGTCCGCCCGGGTGTGCGGGTCACCTGGCTGCCCCGCGAGGGTGCCCGCCACGGCGACCTGCTCATTCCCGCCGTCCGCGACGCCCTGAGCGCGCTCGCCGTACCGGCGGGCACCGCCCCCGATGCCGCCGCCCCGCTGGAGGACGTCGACGTCGACACGGAGATCCTTTGGGAGGTCCCCGGCTCCTCCACGACCGACGGCCTGTACGCCTGGCTGGCGGGCGAGGCGGGGATGGTCAAGCTGCTCCGCCGCCACCTGGTACGAGAGGCGGGAATCGACCGCTCCTCGGTGGCCTTCATGGGCTACTGGCGGCTGGGACGCGCGGAGAGCGCCTGAACCCGGCGGCAGAGGCCCGGCGGGGCCTTTGCCGTTCCGTACCCGAAAAGCTGCCGACTCCTTGCCCCGAGGCGGAGCCGGGCAGGTGTCCGGGCCGCGTAGCTTGAGGGCGTAGGGTACCCGGCTCGCGACCTGGGAGGGCCGACATGACAGCAGCACGGCCCGGCCCTCAAGACCCGGCGGGAGCCCCCGGATACCCGCCCATCGCCGATCACGGGTTGATCGGTGACCTGCGCACCGTGGCGCTGGTGGACACCCGCGGCACGATCGACTGGTACTGCTGCCCGCGCTTCGACGCGCCGAGCGTGTTCGGCTCGATACTGGACACCGCCCGGGGCGGCTCGTTCGAGCTGGGCACCGATGTGCCCGCGAGAACCAGGCAGTTCTACTTCCCGGACACCAACGTGCTGATCACCCGGTTCTCCGCGACCGACGGGGTGGGCGAGATCCAGGACTTCATGCCGGTCGTCGACGACTGCGGCGAGTGCGACCGGCACCGGCTGATCCGGCGGGTGAGATGCGTACGGGGATCACTGCCGTTCCGGGCACGGGTGGCTCCCAGGTTCGACTACGGCAGGCAGTCCCACATCCTGAGCATGCGGGACGGCCGGGCGATCTTCGAGTCACCGTCGCTCCGCCTGACCCTCGCCTCCAGCGCGACCCTGGAGGCGGACGGTCAGGACGTACGCTCGGAGTTCAAGCTCAACGAGGGCGAGTGGGCGGTGTTCGCCCTCGACAGGCTCAGCGACGACCTCGCCCCGCGCCCGTGCCCGATCGAGGAGGCCGAGGAGCAGTTCACCGCCACCGTCGCGTTCTGGCGCCGCTGGCTGTCGGCGTCGCGCTACCGCGGCCGGTGGCGGGAGATGGTGCACCGCTCCGCGCTCACACTGAAGCTCCTCACCTACGCGCCCACCGGCGGGATCGTGGCCGCCGCGACGACCAGCCTGCCCGAGCGGATCGGCGGGGAGCGCAACTGGGACTACCGGTACGTCTGGATCCGCGACTCGGCGTTCTGCGTGTACGCGCTGCTCAGGCTGGGCTTCGGCGAGGAGGCCGAGGCGTTCATGAACTTCCTGTCCAAGCACGTCAGCCACGACTGCGGCGGTCCCTCCGGGCCGTTGCAGATCATGTACGGCATCGACGGGCGCACCGAACTGCCCGAGATCGAGCTGCCCCACCTGGAGGGCTACCAGGGGTCGGCCCCGGTGCGCGTCGGAAACGCCGCCGTGGACCAGCTCCAGCTGGACATCTACGGCGCTCTCCTCGACTCGGTCTACCTCTACGACAAGTGGCACCGGCCGATCTCCAGTGACCTGTGGGAGGAGGTCCACCTCCTGGTCAACTGGGTCTGCGACAACTGGGACCGGCCGGACGAGGGCGTGTGGGAGACCCGCGGCGGGCGCAAGAACTTCGTCTACTCGCGGCTGATGTGCTGGGTGGCGATCGAACGGGCCATGCGAATGGCCGCCCACCGCGGCCTGCCCGCCGACACGCAGCGCTGGCAGCTGGCCCGCGACGCGATCTACCGGCAGATCATGCGGCGCGGCTGGTCGGAACGGCTGCGGGCGTTCGTCCAGCACTTCGACGACGACGTCCTCGACGCCTCGGTGCTGATGATGCCGCTGACCAAGTTCATCTCCCCCACCGACCCCAAGTGGCTGTCCACCCTCGACGCGCTCGGCGCGAACCTGGTGTCGGACTCGCTGGTCTACCGCTACGACCCCTCGGTCAGCCCGGACGGGCTACACGGGCAGGACGGCACGTTCTCGATCTGCTCGTTCTGGTACGTCGAGTCGCTCACCCGCGCCGGGCGCCTGGACGAGGCGCGGCTGGCGTTCGAGAAGATGCTCACCTACGCCAACCACCTCGGCCTGTACGCCGAGGAGATCGGGCAGACCGGCGAGCAGCTCGGCAACTTCCCGCAGGCCTTCACCCACCTCTCGCTGATCAGCGCCGCGTTCAACCTCGACCACGCCCTGGGCTGATCCCCCGGCCACGGCGGGCGGGAGAACCCGGGCGGGCGCCGAGACCCGGACCGCCGGGAACACCCGTGCCGACCGGGCCGCTCAGCGGGCGCTCTCCCGAACCGGCGGCTTGACCACGGTCCAGATCGTGACGGGCGCCATGGGCCGCCAGCCGGTGAAGCCACCGGCCGGGGCGGTCCTGCTGACCGCCAGCCGGACCAGGTCTCCACCGAGTTCCCCCTGCCAGGAGGCCAGAACCGCCTCCGACTCGACGGTCACCGCGCCGGCCACCAGCCTGCCGCCCGGTCGCAGCGCCTCCCAGCAGCCCTCCACCACCCCGGGAACGGTCACCCCACCGCCGATGAAGACGGCTCCCGGCGCCTTCAGCCCGGCGAGCGCGGCGGGGGCGGCACCGGTCACCACGTCGAGACCGGGAACTCCCAGCGCCGCGGCGTTACGGGCGATCACGGCCGCCCGTGAGGGGTGGGATTCCACCGCGACGGCCCGGTTCTCCGGATGGGCACGCATCCACTCGACACCGATGCCGCCCGCCCCCGCGCCGATGTCCCACAGCAGCTCGCCCGGGGTGGGCGCCAGCCGGGACAGGACGACCGCGCGCACCTCACTCCCGGTGAGCCGGCCGTCGTGCTCGAACACCTCGTCCGGCAGGCCGGGCAGGCGGGGCAGCGGAACGGTCCCGGCATCGGCACGGCACTCCACGGCGACGACGTTGAGAGCGTGGGCCACCGGCAGGGACCACTGACCGGCCGTACCGGAGATCACCCGCTCCTCGGCGCCGCCCAGCCTTTCCAGGACCGTCATCGCGCTCGCGCCGTAACCTCGGGCGGCGAGCAACCCGGCGATCCCGGCCGGAGTGCGGCCGTCGGCGCTGAGGACCAGGACCCGGCGGCCGTCCTGGACGGCGGGGTGCAGCACCTCGACGGGACGCGCCACGAGGCTGACCACCTCGACCCGGTCGACCGCCCAGCCGAGCCTGGCGCAGGCCAGGGAGACCGACGACGGGTGCGGCAGGATCCGGACCCGGTCGGCACCGAGCAGCCGTACCAGGGTCGCGCCGATGCCGTGGAACATGGGATCGCCGCTGGCCAGCACGCACACCCGGCGGCCCCGGTGGGGGGCGATCAGCCGGGGCAGGGCGGGAAGCAGCGGGGAGGGCCAGACGACGCGCTCGGCGCTGGGCTCGGGGAGAAGCCCCAGCTGCCGAGCGCTCCCCATCAGGACCTCGGCGGCGTGCAGCTCGCGCCGCGCCTCCGGGGAGAGCCCGGCCCAGCCATCGGCTCCGATGCCGACGACGGTGACGAGGTCAGACATCACCCACCCCTTCCCGATGCCGTTCTACCGCTCCACCGGGCGACATGCTAGCCCGGTGCCGGGTCCGGCCGCGGATCGCGGCCAGGCCCGGCGACGGCCGGCCGTGCACCGGTGCGGCGGGTGGGCGCGGGCACGCCGCGACCACTCGCCGCCGCTCAGCTCGCCGGGTTGAAGATGACGTCATCGGGCGTGATCCGCACGGTGACGCGCTGCTCATCCGGCTTACGGAAGGGATAGGACTCCACACCGAGATACTTGTTCGCCAGGCCGTCGATGACCTCGTCCGCGCCCTCCAGCTCCAGCCGGGCCTTCCCCGAGACGCTGACCAGGTGGTAGGCGTTCTGGGGGTCCAGGACGCTCACCGACACGCGCGGGTCCTCGCGCAGGTGACGCTCCTTGGCCCGGCCCACGGCCGTGTTGAAGACGACATCGTCTCCGTCGACGTCAACCCACACGACCGTGCTGTGCAGCGAACCATCCGGCCTGACGGTGGTCACCCAGGCATGAATCGGCTGCTTGAGCAGGTTCTTGGCGTCTTCACTCAGTTTTCCCACGGGAACCTCCACCTCATGGACGATGTCTACAGGGCAGTCGAACATCGCTCGCACGTGATCGATTCCACCTCCGCTGAGAAAACCGCCGGCGATTCGCGGAACCGGGCGCGTGGCGGCGGGCAACCGTCCGGGAGGGCGGCGGTCATCGAGGCTTCGCGGGCGGATCCGGCGCGGAGTCCGCTTCGGCGACGATCCCTTCCCCGACAGCCCGCGCACCCGGTCGCCGCACCTTCGGCAGACGGCATCCTGGTAGGCATGAGTTATCGCATATGCGTGGTGTGCATGGGAAATATCTGCCGGTCGCCGATGGCCGAGGTCGTGCTGAGAAAGACCCTCGACGAGCACGGCCTTGGAGATCGCGTCACGGTCGACAGCGCGGGCACTGGCGGCTGGCATCAGGGCGACCCGATGGACCCGCGGGCCGCCGAGATGCTCGCCGACCACGGCTACGACGGCTCGCGGCACCGGGCCCGGCAGTTCCTGCGTGACTGGTACGGCCGGATCGACCTGGTGCTGGCCATGGACACCCGCAACCTGAGCGCCCTGCGCCGCCTTGCCCCCAAAGGGGCGGACGTGCGCCTGTTCCGCTCCTTCGACCCCACGGCCCCGGAGGGCTCCGAGGTGCCCGACCCCTACTACGGTGAACGTGAGGGTTTCGCCGAGGTACTGGAGATGGTCGAAGCGGCGAGCAGGGGTCTGGCCGGGCACCTGATGACCACCCTTAGGTGAGACTCCCTCGGCGGCGCTGTTCGACTCTGTTGCGGGAAGCCATCGCCTTTACAAAGTAAGCTAAAGGCTCGGCAGCCGGAAGGATCACACGTCCCGGCGAGCGAGCGTGACGGCGGCCGCGGCGAGCGCGACGACGACGTACAGGAACATCACCGCCAGCGCCGCGGGCGGCGACAGCCCGATCCCGGCGGCCGCGTCGCCCAGCCCGACCGCCACCGGCGGCTCACCCGTGGCCTGGGCGGTCAGGTCCTCCAGCAGCACCGAGCCGATCCTGGCGTTCCACGGATCGGGCAGCAGGAGCGCGAACCTCGGAAACACGTACAGGTACACGACGACGGCGGTGATCGCCCCCGCGGTGGAGCGCAGGACCGCGCCCACGCCGAGCCCGATCATGGCGAGCACCACCACCGACAGCCCCCCGGCGAGGATCTTCGGAAACTCCTGCGACAGTGGTGCGGCGAAGTCCGGGATCGGGCGGTCACCGATGATCAACCGACTGACGAAGAAGGTGATGAAACCGCTCGCCTGCCCCACCGTGAACGCGACGGCGGCCACGACCACGGCTCTGGACGCCAGCACGGCTCCCCGCTGCGGCAGCACCGTGAAGCTGGTGCGGGCCATGCCGGTGGCGTACTCGGAGGTGAACGAGAGAACGCCGAGCACGGCCATGCAGATCTGCACCGGCATCAGGATGATCTGCTCAGGACGCGCCGCGCGCAGGGTGAGCCGCCCTTCGGGCGGCAACCCGTCCCAGAGGCTGCCCACGTACAGGGTGAACACGGCCGCGAGCACGACGAAGACCGCGACGACCGCCAGGACGTACCAGGTGGAGCGGACCGTGCGGAGCTTCAGCCACTCCGCGGCCGGCACGTCGACAGCCATCAGGCCACCCGGTCCCTCGCGCCGCGACAGACCGGTCATCGCCCGCCTGCCCGGTGCTCGACGCTGTCAGCGGTCAGCTCCATGTAGGCCTCCTCCAGGGAGGCACTGCGCGGGGTGACCTCGTGCACGGCGAGGCCGCTCCCCGCGGCCAGGTCACCGATCGCCGCGACGTCCAGTCCCCTGACGACCACTCCCCCGCCCGGCTCCGTCTCGACCGTCGCCCCGGCGGCCTCCAGTACTCCGGTGAGCTCGGCGGCCCGGGGGGAGCGCACCAGCACGCCCCGGTCATGGCGGGCGGCCAGTTCTCCGACCGTGGTCTCGGTGACCAGCCTGCCGCGGCCGATGATCACGAGGCGATCGGCGGTGAGCTCCATCTCGCTCATCAGGTGGCTGGAGAGCAGCACGGTGCGTCCCTCTGCGGCCAGCGAGCGCATCAGATGGCGGATCCACCGCACGCCCTCCGGATCGAGCCCGTTGACCGGCTCGTCGAACATCAGCACCCCCGGGTCGCCGAGCAGCGCCGCCGCGATCCCCAGCCGCTGACGCATGCCGAGGGAGAAGCCACCGACCCGCCTGCGGGCGACTCCGGCCAGGCCGACCTGCTCCAGGACGTCCGTCACCCT
Organism: Streptosporangium sp. NPDC006013; assembly: GCF_040614275.1. Lineage (NCBI taxonomy): Bacteria > Bacillati > Actinomycetota > Actinomycetes > Streptosporangiales > Streptosporangiaceae > Streptosporangium > Streptosporangium sp. NPDC006013. Next base: position 2,378 of record NZ_JBEXUE010000170.1, on the reverse strand, counting down.
GGAGAGCCCTATCCGGTTGCCACGCGCCAGGCAGCGCAGGTGATCGAGCGCGCTGCGGCCGTCGTGCACCGCGTTCGCGTCGAGCAGCGCGCCGACCTCGCGCATCGGGTATCGCATCGTGGCGTAGCGGCGCCCGTTGACGAGCCCGTGACCCGAGGTGGGGGCGTCCAGGCCGAGCAGGACGCGCATGGTGGTCGACTTGCCCGCGCCGTTGGGGCCGAGGAAACCGGTGACCAGACCCGGTTTCACCTGGAACGACAGCCCGTCCAGCACGGCTTTGTCGCCGTGGCGTTTGGTCAGCCTCATGATTTCGATCATGTCGTCGAGGCTCTCGCGGGGCGGGTCGCGCCCGCGTCGGCCTACGGCGGGCACTTCACGCTCAGCCCCGGGTCCGACGACGGCGGCCACGGCGCGCGAAGGTGGGCCCCGGGGATGACGTCCTTGAGGTGGAGGCGAGGACACGGCTCCGGCGGATACCGTTCCAGCGTGGACGACTCACTCTTCCTGAGCCGCTGGAGCCATGACCGGCTCGTCCGCCTCGATGCCGTGGCGGCGGCCGGATACGCGGTCGCGCTCCTGTTGTTCGCAGCCAGAGGCCCGGATCCCGCGGTGCCCGCCTGGACGGAGTACCTGGTCCTGGCCGGGGTCGCCCTGCCGCTCGCGGTGCGGCGGCTGTGGCCGCTCACCGTCTTCTGCGCCGTCCTCGCGATGTCGCTGGCGTCCGTCCTTCTCGGCCTGGCGCACGACAGGTTCGCGGCGGCGGCCTTCGCGATCTACATGGTGGCGCTCACCCTGCCCCGGCCGCGTGGGGAGCCCACGCTCGCGATCGGCGCCTGCAGCGCGGTGGCCGTCCTGCTGCTGTCGGTGGCGGGTGCCCCCGGCCGGGCGGCGAACATCGCCGGGGTGCTGCTGACAGGAGTGGCCTTAATGGGGGGCGCCTGGATCGCCGGTCGTGCCGTGCGCGAGCGCCGGGCGCACGCGGTGCGGTCGGCCGAGCAACTCGCCGACCGGGCGGTCACCGAGGAACGGCTGCGGATTGCCCGTGAGCTGCACGACGTGGTGGCGCACAGCATGAGCCTGATCGCCGTCAAGGCGGGCATCGCCAACCACGTCGCCGCGGCGCGGCCCGAGGAGGCCGCGGACGCGCTGCGCGTCATCGAGGTCACGAGCCGGGGCGCGCTGACCGAGATGCGCCGGCTGCTGGGCGTGCTCCGCTCCGATCTCGACGCACCGCCCGACCTCGCCCCCTCCCCCGGTCTGACGGACCTCTCCGTGCTGGCCGGGCAGGCGGCGATGGCCGGGGTCCGCGTCGAACTGGACGTCCGGGCGACCGGCCTGCCGGAGGGAGTGGAGCTGTCGGTGTACCGGATCGTCCAGGAGGCGCTGACCAACGTCGTCAGGCACGCCGCCCCCGCCCGGTGCCGGGTCTCGGTCGAGGCGTCGGCGGGCGAGGTCAGGGTCGAGGTCGCCGACGACGGGCCCGGTGAGCGGGTGCTGCCCGGCGGCCCGGGGCACGGATTGATCGGGATGCGCGAGAGGGTGGCCGTGTACGGCGGGAGTCTCACAGCCGGGCGCCGCCCCGAGGGCGGGTTCGGGATCTCGGCGCGCATGCCGTACGGGGAGGCGCCGTGATCCGGGTGCTCGTCGTGGACGACCAGGCGCTGCTGCGCGGAAGTTTCCGGCTGCTGGTGGACAGCGCCCCCGATCTGGTGACGGTCGGCGAGGCCGGGACGGGTGCCGAGGCGGTGGAGCTGGCCCGCGACGAGTCGCCGGACGTGGTGCTCATGGACGTGCGGATGCCGGAGATGGACGGCATCGAGGCGACCCGGCGCATCTGCGGCCCCACGGGCGTCCTGGGGGTGCGTGTGCTCATGCTCACCACGTTCGACCTGGACGAGTACGTCTACGCGGCGCTACGTGCCGGGGCCAGCGGCTTCCTGCTGAAGGACACCCCGCCGGGCGATCTGCTGGCCGCGATCCGGGTGGTCGCCTCCGGCGAGGCACTGCTCGCCCCGACGGTGACGCGCCGGCTCATCGCCGAGTTCTCCCGGCTCCCGGAACCGGCGCGCCCGGTGGCCCGCGAGCTCGAGGGGATCACCGGACGGGAGCGCGACGTTCTGGCGCTCATCGCCCGGGGGCTGTCCAACGCCGAGATCGCCGAGCACCTGACCCTGAGCCTGGCGACCGTGAAGACGCACGTGGGCCGGCTGCTCGGCAAGCTCGGCGCGCGCGACCGGGCCCAGCTCGTCATCGTCGCCTACGAGACGGGACTGGTCGCGGCCGCGACTTGGCGTCAGGGATCTTCGATGCGGCCTCGGCGGCCGCTTCGACCGCCTTGCCCCATCCCGCCCAGGTGTCCATCGTCCGCTGGAAACGCC
>NZ_JBEXUE010000169.1:0-18791 GCF_040614275.1 Streptosporangium sp. NPDC006013 | reverse complement strand
ATGGCGCTGAGCGGCCGCTTCACCAGATCTCTCAGCACGTGGCCGGTCTCGATGCGGCCCGTGCCGCAGATCAGGACCGGGACACCGCGGTGAGCCTGTCGACGCCGGGGGCGTAGCCGGTCATCCAGTGCGGATGCAGCCGGTAGTAGACCACGTCGTTGTCCCAGTCGAAGGCGTCGTCGCCGTAGAAGTCCTTGAAGTAGGCGAGCAGCTCCGGCCAGTCCGCGGCCGGCTCGCCGTGCTGGGGGTTGAGGATCTCCACCGTGCCGTGCGTGACCTAATCGACGAGGTGCTCAGCGACGGTGTCGCGGCCGTCGAGTTCGTCGTCGCTGCCGTCGGGGTCCTGGGGTGCGGGCCAGCCGGCCTCGCGCAAAGCGGCGAGCACGGTTCGCGTGACCGTGCGCGGGATCAACGCCAGGAATGTCCGCAACGCCGCCGAATGGCGCGGAGCGTAAAGGCGGTAGCCGTATGGCGAGCGCTCGGCCAGCGGCAGGATCCCCGCCTCCTCGTGGTTACGCGCCGCTTGGTGTGCAGGCCGTACTCGCGCACCAGATCGATGAGCCTAGGCTTCAGCCACAGCCTCGGCGCCTCACCCGCCAACCGCGAGCTCGTGCGCTGGATGCGCGCCTACAACGAACAGCGTCCGCCGCACGAGCGGCTCCGCTTCTACGGCTTCGATGGCCCTCTGGAGATGGACCGGCCCCGCCAGCCCCTGCCCAGCTTTGACCGCACTGCACGACTACCTCGCCGCCCACCTCGACCTGGCCTGGAGTCGCGAGACCCTCGACGATCTGCTCGGTGATCTCGTACAACTCCCAGCGCCAACCCACACCCCCGACTTCACCAGCGCTGCTGTCTCGTCACTCCTGTGACAGAAGCTTCACCCAGAGTGAAGTTACTTCGGCGTGCGGTGATCGATCCGGCAACCGGAAGAAGACGCAGTTCGCAGACAGCGAGCGTGCAAGGAGAGGAGGGTCCAGTGCCCTCAACTCAAGAACTGTTGCTTACCCGAATAGTGATCTGAACCTGGAACAGGCCCTTAGCGGGGAGCTTGATAGATGCGGACGCAACGCGTCACCGCGGCCGCCTGCGGGACTTGGGCTTGCCGGTATGGTCCGTGTACTCCAGCCACCATTCCGCGATCACCAGGTTGACGACCCAGCTGAGCCAAACACCGGCGGCTCCGATCGCCATGATCATCGCCTGCTCGTCGCCGCCGTAGGCGGTGTCGACCCGCGGAAGCTGGACGGTGAGCAGCACAACGGCCCAGAGGCGACTCACAACGATGGACGTGGTTAGCGCGAAGCTGCGGATCATCCACCTGCGGTGCTCGGGGAACCGCCGCTGCCGCGCCATCCGCCACCCGGCGAAACCGGTAATCAGCCACATCACGCCCAACATGGTGTTCCCGGCGTTTCCCCCGAGCCCCGTGTGGCCGAACGGGGCGACCCCGAGAACGGTGATGCCGGCGGGGAACACCCCGCCGAAGAAGTACGCCCGCCCCATCCAGCGGTGCACTTTGGGGTACGAGCGGCGGAACCACGGCCACACCTGGAAGCACCCCGCCAGCAGGGCCACCGTGCCGAAGATGATGTGCGCCACGAGCAGGGGATAGAAGAATGGGGGAGAATCGGACACTTCGACCCGTGATTGCGCCGGGTCGAAGGTGAGGTACGGCGGCACGGAATACACCACGAATGCGAGCATCACGATGAACAGTGGAATGATCCAGCCGAGCTGGCGCCGCCGCGGTGGCCGCGCCCTCGGGCGAGGAGGGGGCGACCCTGCCCCCTCCTCGTCGGGTACCGGGCCCGGGATTCCCAGTGTCGTGGCCACAGAAGGTCTCCTCATCGTCGTCGGGGCCGGCGCATCTTGCCCGCCCAATGCCGCCAGCCTCGCGGGGACGTGGCTGCGGGGCCAGAGTCGAACCGACTGCAGTCACCCGGGACACCCCCGGCGGAGACCCGGGACTCGCACGTGATGCACGGTCGGGACGGGGAACAAGAGGCCATCGCCCGGTTACTCGCCGACGCGCGGGGCGGACACAGTGGGGTGCTGATCCTGCGCGGCGAAGCGGGGATCGGCAAGAGCTCGCTGCTGCGCCACGCCGTCGAGACCGCGGCCGCCGAGCCTATGCGGGTGCTCGCGTGCGCCGGGGTGGAGTCCGAGGTCGAGCACGCGTTCAGCGGGCTGCTCGGGCTGCTGCGGCCGGTGCTCGATCATCTCGACGCGTTGCCCGGCGTCCAGGCCGAGGCGCTGCGCGGCGCGCTCGGCATCACCGACTCCGCAGCCTCGGACTTCCTGGTCTCGGCGGCGGTGCTCACACTGCTCGCGGCAGTGGCGGCGGACCGCCCTTTGCTGGTCACGGTCGACGACGTGCAGTGGCTGGACCGCGCCTCCGCCTCCGCCCTGTTGTTCGCCGCCCGCCGACTGGCCGACGAGCCCGTCGCGATGCTGCTCGCCGTCCGCGATCCCGAGCCGCTGCCGGTCAACACGGCCGGGCTGACCGAACTGGTGCTGCACGGGCTGCCATCCGAAGACGCCGCGCGGCTGCTCGACGCGCACGGCTGGACGCTGCCCACCCGGCAACGCGACGCCCTCGTCGCGGCGACCGGCGGCAACCCGCTCGCGCTGATCGAGTTGGCCCGGCTCGACGACCTCGACCGGGCCATGCCCGACCTCGCCATGACCGGAACCCTGCCCGTGAGCGCCCGCGTCCGGGTAGCGTTCCTGCGCCAGGTCGGCGCCTTGCCCGCGGACGGCCGCGCGGCGCTGCTGGTGGCGGCCGCGGAGGAGACCGGGGACATCGGCACCGTCCTCGGGGCCGCCGCCCGGCTGGGCCTACCGGCCGACGCCCTGGACCTGGCCGAGCGGACGGGGTTGGTGCAGCTTACCGGGGCCGAGATCCGCTTCCGGCATCCGCTGATCCGCTCCGCCGTCTACGCTGATGCCCCTTTCGACCGCCGCCGCGCCGCGCACCTGGCCATCGCCGCATACCTGAGCGTCGACGGAAAGGACGACCAGGCGACCTGGCACCGCGCCGTGGCCACGACCGCACCGGACGAGAAGATCGCCGACGCGCTGGAGCGCAGCGCCGATGCCGCCCGGCGGCGCGGCGGCGCGGCGGCGGCTATCTCCGTCCTGCAGCAGGCCGCGCGGCTCAGCGAGTCGCCCGCCGACCGCCGCCGCAGGACGGTGACCGCCGCGTTCGTGGCGCTGGACGCCGGCCGGCCCGCCCTGGCCCGGACGCTCGTCGACCAGGTCATGGCCGAGCCCGTGCCCGCCGTGACATTGGCCCAGCTCAACGGGACCATCGAGCTGTACAGCGGGGACCCCGCGATCGCCTACGCACACTTGATGCGGTGCGCCGAGCTCATGGCGTCCAACGAACCCGAGGAGGCCGCCTGGACCCTCACACTTGCGGCGGGATCGGCGCTGCACGCCGGAGACATGGAGGCGACGCTGCTGGCGACCCTGCGTATCACCGATCTGGACTGCGCACCGGCGACGCTCCGCGCCGCCAAAGGTCTTCTCGAGGGCTCCGAGGGCGTCATCACCGGCGCCGAGCTGTGGGAACTGCCGGGTGCTCTGGCCCAGGCCCAGGGCCGGAACGGAGGTGAGCGGCCGTGGATGTGGGCGACCGTGATCGGCTGGATGGGGCCCGACGACCACCAGGCCCTCCGGCTAGCCGAAGCCACCGGCCGCCGGGTCCGCGCCGCAGGCTCTCCCGCGCTCCTGACCGAGGTGCTGTTCTACCACGCCGACATTGAGTTCCGGCTCGGGCGCTGGATGGAGGGGGCCGCGCATGCCGAGGAGGGCCTGCGGTTCGGCTACGAGACCGGCCAGCGGGGATGGACAGCCAATTTCCTCGCCCAGTTGGCCCGGTTCGCCGCGGTGCGCGGCGAGGCGGCGGAATGCCGCAGGTATGCCCGGCAGGCGCTGGAGATCGCGCTCCCGCTGCGCGAGCGCGTCGCCGCGGCGATGGCGACCGGCGCCCTGGGGCTGCTGGCGCTGGGGGAGGGCGCGTCCGGGGAGGCGTTCGCGGAGCTGATGCGCCTGGTCGACCGGGGTTCGCCTCGATCCAATGATTTCGTCGCCTTCGCGATGCTCCCGGACCTGATCGAGGCCGCCGTGGGGGCCGGGGACCCGGAGCCGGCCCAGCGGGTCGCCGTGGCCATGGAACCTCGGACTGGCGGTATCCGCGGGCCCGCCGCCCTGGCCCGGAAGCATCGCTGCCGCGCGATTCTGGCGGACGACGCCCACGCCGAGTCGCACTACCGGAGCGCGCTGGCGAGCGGCGGGCTCGACCAGCGCCCCTTCGACCGGGCGCGGACCGAACTCCTCTACGGCGAGTGGCTGCGCCGCAACCTCCGTAGGACGGAGGCCCAGTCGATGCTGAGGGCCGCAGGAGAGGCGTTCGACGCGCTGGGAGCGGCGCCGTGGACACGGCGCGCGGTCGCCCAGTTCCGCGCGGCCGGCGGCGCCGTACCCCGCAAGAGCAGGGCGGTCGCCGTACTGCTCAGCCCGCAGGAGTTGGAGGTGTCCAGGTTGGCGTCCGAGGGGCTGAGCAACCGCGAGATCGGCAGCCGGATGCACCTCAGCCCGCGGACGGTGGGCTCGCACCTGTATCGGGCGTTTCCCAAACTCGGGATATCCACGCGTGCTGAGCTTCGCGGCCTCGACCTTGACCTCGAACTCGGCTGACGAGGGCGCGACCGGTGGCGGAGTCCGGGTAGTAATCGCCGCAAAGGCAACGTATATGCTGGTCAGACCCTCGGCGAACGACCTTCCAAGGCCAACCTTGGAAGAGCTCCTGGCCGGTATTTACGTTGGAAACTCGTTGGATACCACCGGAATCCAAGACCATGGACCTCCGCTATTTCCTGGAGTTCTACGCGCCACGCATCACCGCGGGCAACCACGAGGGGGACGTCGACCGAATCTCCATGGGCGTGGCGAGCGTGGAACACGTGCTGCGCACCACACAGGCATCCGGCGTTGATGACTCACTTCCCGCCGCAGTCCTGAAGATCTTCCGCCAAGGCGTCACCGCCGGCCACAGCCAGAACAGCCTCACGAGCTTGATCGGCGTGCTGAAGCGGCGCTGATGTATCACCGGCACAAGCACGGGAACAAGCTGGTGGTGGTGAATCTGAACGGCATCACCCGAGGCTGTCGCAACCATCAGGTTGCTGTATGGTTATGGCAACCGAATGGTTGCTATGGAGGTGCCGAATGGCGATCCCCGATCGCATCGAGCGAACGCTCGACCTCGCCCACCCGATCGAGAAGGTGTGGGCGGCCCTGACCACCACTGACGGGCTCGGCGGCTGGCTCGGTGACAAGGCGGAGATCGACGACCTGCGGCCGGGCGGCCAGATCAGGGTGTGCTGGGGCGGCACGTGGTCGGTCCTGCGGATCGAGACCATCGAGCCGCCGCGCCGTCTGTGCTTCACCTGGCCCCTCGAAGGGCTCCCGCCCGGCGACCCGCGCCGCACCCACGTCGAGATCGCGCTCCATCCCGTCGGCGACGGCACCCGGCTCAGCCTGACCGAGACGGGGTTTGCGCAGCTGCCCGACGAACTCGCCGCTGCCTACCAGGGCAACGTCGAGGGCTGGCGGGAGGAGCTGGCCAAGCTGGTGCGCCACCTCGATGGCCGACACTGACCCCGAGGAGGTGGCGGTGGCCGTGTTCGCCGCGCTGGCGGACTCCAGCAGGCGGGCCATCCTGGCCGAGCTCGCCGCCCGAGGCCCGGCGACCGCGACCGACCTCGCCGATCGCCTGCCCATCTCCCGCCAGGCGATCGCCAAGCACCTCACCCTGCTGTCCGGCGCCGGTCTCGTACGGGCGGTGCCGGCGGAACGCCGCCGCGTCCGCTACCACCTCGAATCGGCCCCGATGGCGACCGCCCAATCCTTCCTGGCCGCGCTCGCCCGCGACTGGGACCGCACCCTGCACGCCCTCAGCACCTACCTCGACCGCGATCAGGAGACCCAGCCATGAGACCCACGTTCCAGGGCGGCCGCAACGTCGCCATGAAACTGCCCAAGGCCCAGTTCGACCGCACCGTCGCCTTCTATCGGGACGTGCTCGGCATGGAGGTGGCCGAGGAGAGCGGCGAGGGGGTGGACAGCGCGGTGGCGCAGTGCGCGTCCGTCCAGTTCGGCCCGGTGAAGTTGTGGTTCGACCGGGTGGACAACTACGCCCAGGCGCAGGTGTGGCTGGAGCTTTTCACCGACGACGTGGAGCTGGCCACCCGCCACCTCGCCGAGCACGGCGTGCATCCGCAGGACGAGCTCGAACCACTGCCCTCGGGCTTGGCCGCCCACTGGATCAGCAACCCGGTCGGGATCCCGCACATCGTGCGGCTCTCGGACGACATGAGCGACACTTTGCGATCTTGATGGCGGAGGCCGGGTAAGGGCGGCTCGCATAAAGACGGCCACCACGTGATCATTCGGTGTTTGTGAAGACATCTGTAGATCGCGTAGTGGCCGTGGCGGACGCTGTAGACCCTGGCGGCTGGATGGTCGGCTTCAACGACCTGATGGGCCGGATCGCAGGCCGTTTCGGCCGCCTGGGCCTGGGGCCGCATCGACGAAGCCGGACCCGAGGGATATCGGTGGCTGCTCGTCCGCCGCAACCTGACCACCGGCGAGCTCGCCTTCTACCGCTGCTATGCACCCACCTCGATGCCGCTGACGGCTCTACGGAGCACTAGACCTGTCGGGCCAGCTCGTGGACGCCCTTCAGTAGCCGGTTCACGTCGGACTCGTCGGTGTACGGCGCGATTCCGGCGCGGAGCGCGCCGGTGTCGCCGAGGCCCAGGCGGCGGGAGCACTCCAGCGCGTAGAAGTTGCCGGCGGGCGCGTTGACGCCGCGTTCGGCCAGGGACCGGTAGGCGTCGGCCGGCCTGACGCGGTCGACGGTGAACAGTGTCGTGGGGGTGCGCCTGCGTGCGGCCGCGCCGTACGAGGTCACCCCGCCGATCTCGGCCAGACCCGCGTCGAGCCGCCCGAGCATGGCCTCCTCGTGCCGCTCCAGCGCGGCCATCGAGGCGGTCAGGCGTTCGCGCCGGGTGCCCGCACCCGGTACGAGGCCGGCGAGGAAGTCGACCGCCGCCGTCGTACCGGCGAGCAGCTCGTAGGGGAGGGTGCCCAGCTCGAAGCGTTCCGGCACCACGTCGCTGGAGGGGAGCAGCTTGTCCGGGCGGAGGGTCTCCAGCAGCGCGGGGTCGGCGGCGAGCACGCCCAGGTGCGGGCCGAGGAACTTGTACGGCGAGCAGGCGTAGAAGTCGGCGCCGAGCCCTTGAAGGTCGACCGGGCTGTGCGGCGTCAGGTGCACGCCGTCGACGTAGAGCAGCGCTCCGGCCGCGTGTACCCGCTCGGCGATCGCCGGGATGTCCGGCCGGCTGCCCAGCAGGTTCGACGCGGCGGTGACGGCCACCAGCCGGGTGCGTTCGGTGAGCAGGCCGGTGATCGCGGCGACGTCCAGCTCGCCGCGCTCCGGATCGAAGTCGGCCCAGCGGACGGTGACCCCGTGCGCCTCGGCGGTCTGCGTCCAGGGCCGGATGTTCGCGTCGTGGTCCAGCCTGGTGACCACGACCTCGTCACCGGGACGCCACCCCTTGGCGAGCGTGCGGGCCATGTCGTAGGTGAGCTGCGTCATGCTCCGGCCGAACACGATGCCGGTCGGCGTACCGCCGAGCAGGTCGGCCATCGCCTGGCGTGCCTCGACCACGATGTGGTCGGCCCGGCGCTCGGCGGCGGTTCCGGCGCCGCGGTTGGCGACGGCGGCCCGCAGGGTGCCGGCCACGGCGTCCGCCACCTGCTCGGGAACCTGCGAGCCTCCCGGCCCGTCGAAGTGCGCCGCGCCCTCGTCGAGGGCGGGGAAATGCGCCCGTACGGCTGCCACGTCGTATGCCATGAGACCTCCCGGATCGCTGTCGACCCGACCGCGGCCGATCCGCTCGCGAACGGCTTGGCCGAAGCCTATCCAGCCGGGTCCCGGAGGAATCCGCGCGGGGACCTTCGTCCAGCGGGGAATCCGTCCGCCGGGCAGGTTTTGCAAGAGCGGTCGGCCCACCCGCGCGACAGCGCGAGGCGGGCCGATCCGGCTGCGGGAGCAGGCCGGGGTGGCCTTGCTCTGTGCCGGTGCCCGGTCGACCTCCTTGCCCGCGGCCCGCGAACGCGGCGCCGGTTCCCGCCGGACTGACGCCGCGAGCTGAATCGCTGTCGCGGGAGGGACCTCGGCGGGCAGGCTGTGACCATGGACCTGGGATTTCGCGGTGAAGTGGTTGACTTCTACCACCGGTATCGGCGCGGTTACCCCCGGGCCGTCATCGACGCGCTGGTGGAGGCGTTCGAGCTGACCGGGGACGACATCGTGATCGACCTCGGCTGCGGAACCGGCCAGCTGGCCCTGCCGATCGCCGAGCGGGTGCGTGCGGTCGTCGGCGTGGATCCGGAGCCCGACATGCTGCTCCGGGCCCGGCAGGCCGCAGGCGAGCGGGGCATGACGAACCTGAGCTGGATGCTGGGGGCGGACACCGACATACCGGCGCTGGGCGCCCTGCTCGGCGACCGGACCGTGGGCGCGGTGACCATCGGCCAGGCCCTGCACTGGATGAACCATGACGAGCTGTTCCGCGCGCTGGCTCCGCTGGCGCGCTCCGGCGGCGGTGTGGCCGTGGTGGCCAACGGAACTCCGCTGTGGCTGCAGGACACCGCCTGGTCGCGGGCGCTGCGCGGCTGTCTGGAACAGTGGCTCGGGTTCGAAGTCGGCCATGCCTGCGGCACCGACGAGGCGAGCCGGCGGCGATACCGCGACAGTCTGACCGGCGCGGGATTCGCCGTGAGCGAGATCGGCGTCGACTACGGCGACGAACTCGACCTCGACCAGATCGTCGGCGGCGTCTACTCGGCGCTTCCCGTCGACCGGCTGCCGGCTCCGGACCGGCGACCACTCTTCGCCGAGAAGATCCGCCATGCCCTGGAGCGGCACCGGCCGTTCACCGAACACGTCCGCGTGGCGATGCTGATCGGCCGGGTCGGGGACGAAGCCGTGCGATAAAGAGGTGTCCCGTTACCGGACGGACCCGACCACGGCGGCCGTTGTCCCATCACCAGAGGGTTGTGTTTTCAAACTAACTGCTGTTACGGTCTCCGGGGTCGAGTTAGTTGGAAAATCCAACTCTCTGGGAGGATTTGTGATCCCAACGCGGACGGACGGTGCCGTCGCGCCGGGTGTCCTGCTGCGCGAACCGGTGGGCGCCCTCGTCGATCCGGGAGAGCACCTGTGGGGTTTCGGCGGTGTTCACGGTGGCCTGACCCTCGCGCTGCTGACGGCGGCGATGGGGGAGCAGGCGCCGGGCGCGCTGCTGCAGAGTAGTACGGCGCGCTACCACCGCCCCCTCCACGGAGGGTTCCGCGTCGAGGTCTCGCCGGTGCGCTCCGGCCGTACGCTCTCCTCGCTCGCGGGCCGGGCGACGACGGAGCAGGGCGTCCATGTCGACGCTTCGGCGACGTTCGGGTCTCCCGGTCGCGACTCCTGGCCGGTCGTCTCACCCGCCGCGCCGGCCGTGCCGCGACCGGAGGACTGCGAGGTCTTCACGATCCCGCCCGAGTTCGTGGCCATCTCCACGTCCATGGAGATCCGTGCCGTGGGGCCGGACCGTCCCTACGCGGGCGGGACCGAGGCCGAGCTGACCGCCTGGATCCGCCTGGTGGAGGACTCCGAGCCGCCGGACGCGCATCGCCTGATCCTGCTGATGGACGGGCTGGCGCCGTCCTACTCCGCGGTCCTGCGGGAGATGCTGCCCATTCCCACCGTCGAGTTCACCGTACGGCCGGGTGCCGGGCTCGCGCGGGCGGAGTCACCGTGGGTACTCCTGCACGCCCGTACGCATCAGGCGGGCGCCGACGGCTGGATCGACGAGCGGATCGACGCCTGGGGTCCTGGCGGGGATCATCTTGGTTCCGCCCGGCAGCTCCGCCTGGTGACGGGTCGGCCGCGGGATGTGTGACCTCGCCCCGCCGGCCGGCGGCACCGGACTCGAAAGGCACTGAGCGATGAGCCGATCGGGGCCGGTGGGAACGGTGGCCGAGGCGGCTAAACTGCACGGCATGCCAAAGGAGGCTCAGCCGCGCGAGTGCTCCATCGCCGACACCCTGGACCTGGTCGGCGAGCGGTGGAGCCTGCTGGTGATCCGCGAGCTCAGCCACGGCGTGCGGCGGTTCGACGGCATCGTGCTCAACACCGGAGCCTCCCGCGACATCCTCACCGCCCGGCTGCGCAAGCTGGAGGCGGCCGGGATCATCCGGCGGGAGCGCTACAGCGACCACCCCGTACGCTTCGAGTACCACCTCACGCCCGCGGGCGTCGAACTGTGCGACGTCCTGATCACGCTCATGAGGTGGGGCGACCGCCACCTGCATCCCGACGACCCCCCGGTCCGCTGGCAGCACTCCTGCGGCGAGCCCCTCGACGCGATGGTCATCTGCCGCCACTGCGGCGGCGAGGCTCGCGTCGGTGCTCACTCACCCAGCGGCCGTGGTGTGAAATCCGGAAATACCACGCATACAGCAACCGCTCAGTAGCCGTTATTTCCGCTGCGCAGTGAGCCACCCGCATTCGGCGATCCTCGGGACGGTCGGTGAACGGTTACTCGAGCGGGGTGCCGCCCATTTGGGCGAGGAGTTGTTGCATGCGGTCGATCTCGATGCGCTGGTCCGCGTCGACGTCGGTGGCGAAGCGGTAGGTCTCGGGTTCCTGGCCGCCGCCGTCGGCGAAGAGTTTCTCCACCATGCTCAGCGCGCCCGTGTGGTGGCGGATCATGAACTGGACGAAGAGCTTGTCGAACTCGGCGCCGCTCGCCTTCTCCAGTTCGGTGAGCTGCGCCTCGGTGAGCATCCCGGGCATGATCCCGCCGTGCGCGTGGCCGGAGGATCCGTTCGGCACCTGCTTGAGGCGTGCCCGGAGCCAGTCCTGCATCAGCCGGATCTCGTCCTGCTGTGACGCCTTGATCCGTTCGGCGAGCAGCGACAGGTCCCTGCGCGTGCTGCGGGTGGAGACGAGCTCGGCCATCACCAGGGCCTGCGCGTGGTGCGGGATCATCCCCTGCATGAAGCGTACGTCGGCCTCGGTGTACTGCTGCTCCTCGGGTTGGGGCAGCTTGTCGCCGGTGAGCACCTGGCCTGACTGCCCGGGGGCGCCCGGCTGCACGACCGCGGGGGCGCGTTCGGCGGTCTGCTCGGAGCCCTCGGACGTGCACGCCGCGAGAATTGTAACGATAAGCATAAGAGGGAAGACGCGCCGTAGCGGGGATGGCGAGAGCATGATATATATCCGCTTTCGACTCATTGGGCTGAAAGTCCGTAATCAATAGATATCGCAGGGTATAGCACATCCCCTGATGTTCCCCTACAGTTTTTGTGCCGATGCATAGATCTTGGGTGCTTGTGCGGTATGGGTCCTTTATGTCCGGTACCGCACTGCATTGGGTCATGTCAATGGAGACATCAGAGAAGGAGCTACGACCCATGGGTAAGGGCCGTGCGGCACGTTGGGGACGTGCCGGGTTGAGCAAGCTAGGGGTGATGATCGCTACGGGGGCGGTCGTGGTCGGGATGTTGCCCGCCACGGCCGTGGCGGCCGACGTCGATCCGCGGATCGGTCTCGGTGCTGGATGGCTGGACGCGCAGGAGGCCAGTGCCGGCCTGCAGCTCCTGGCGCACCGGGACAAGCCGGAGGGGTTCTTCCAGCCGACGAACGTCGGCAATCTTTCGTACGCCAACTCGGACATGGCGTTCAGTGGCAACCATGCCTTCGTGGGCAACTTCCACGGTTTCAACATCTATGACATCTCCACCCCCGCGAATCCGACCCTGACCACCTCGGTGGTCTGCCCGGGTGGACAGGGTGACATGTCGGTCCACGGCAACCTGCTGTTCATGGCGGTCGAGGAGACGCGCGGACGGCTCGACTGCGGCACCCAGGGTGCCAGCGGCACCGTCAACCCCGACAGGTTCCGGGGTGTCCGGATCTTCGACGTCAGCGACGTCCAGCATCCGGTGCAGGTGGCGGCGGTCCAGACCTGCCGTGGATCGCACACCCAGTCGCTGGTGACCAGCAAGGACGACCCGGACAACGTCTACGTCTACGTCTCGGGCACGTCCAGCATCCGCTCGGGCAGCGAGCTGGCCGGCTGCGTCAACGGGGCCGCGACGGACCCGAACACGGCACAGTGGCGGATCGACATCATCAAGGTGCCGCTGGCCGCGCCGCAGAACGCGGCGATCGTGAGCCAGCCCCGTCTGTTCGCCGACCGGGAGACCGGTGCGATCAACGGCCTGCAGAACACCCCGCCCGCGCCCCGGCACCCGTCCGGCTCGACCTGGTCGCCGCAGCCGGTCACGACCCACTGCCACGACATCACCGCCTACCCGGCGATCGGCCTGGCCGCGGCGGCCTGCGCCGGTAACGGTCTCCTGCTCGACATCTCCGACCCGGCCAACCCGGTCAGGCTGGACGAGGTCACCGACCCGAACTTCGCCTACTGGCACTCGGCGACCCTGAACAACGACGGGACGAAGATCGTCTTCACCGACGAGTGGGGTGGCGGCACCGGTGCGCGCTGCCGGACGACCGACGAGCCCTCGTGGGGCGCGAACGCCATCTTCGACATCGTCGACGGCAAGATGCAGTTCCGTAGCTACTACAAGCTCCCGGTGCCTCAGGTCAACCAGGAGAACTGTGTGGCCCACAACGGGTCGCTCGTCCCCGTGCCCGGACGCGACATCATGGTCCAGGCCTGGTACCAGGGCGGCATCTCGGCCTTCGACTTCACCGACTCGGCCAACCCGAAGGAGATCGCCTTCTTCGACCGCGGTCCGGTCAACGCGACCTCGCTGCTCACCGGTGGTGTCTGGTCTAGCTACTACTACAACGGCCACGTCTACGGCAGCGAGATCGCCCGTGGGTTCGACGTGCTCGCGCTGACGCCGAGTGCGCACCTGGACAAGGCCGAGATCGACGCCGCGGCTCTGGTGCGCTTCGACACGTTCAACCCGCAGACCCAGCCGAAGATCACGTGGGCGCCCAGCTTCGAGGTCGTCCGGGCGTACTACGCGCAGGCACTGCGTACCGGCACGATGAAGAAGAACACCGCCGACAACGTGCAGAAGTTCGTCGACCGGGCTGAGAAGTTCAAGGACGGCCCGCAGAAGAACGCCGCCGTGGCGCAGCTGAGGGCTGTCTCCAACCAGCTCGACGCCGCCGACAGCGCGCAGGCCGCGCTGATCAAGGCTCTTCGCGACCTGGCCGACGCGCTCAGCTGAATCGAGCCGCGGCGATCCGCGATGAACCGATGAGAGGGGGCGCCCGCCGGGCGTCCCCTCTTCCGTATGAGGGCTTTCGGCGCCTCGGTGATCTCACCGTTCAGGCGGACCGCGAGCACCGTGGGTGGTTCATTCTCCCCGGTAGAGGGCCGGGCGCTTCTCGCGGAAGGCGAGGGAGCCCTCCTTGGCGTCCGCCGAGCCGATGACCGGCCAGCCGATGCCGTCGGAGACCTTGAGTGCCTCGGCCTCGGGCATGCCCAGGGTCTCGCGGTAGGTGCGCAGGATGGCCTGGACGGCGAGCGGGCCGCACTCGGCGACCTGGGCGGCGATCTCCAGCGCGACGGCCAGCGCCTGCCCGTCGGGGACGACACGGTTGACCAGGCCCATGCTCAGTGCCTCCTGCGCGGTGACGGCACGGCCGGTCAGCAGGATGTCCATGGCGAAGGCGTACGGGATCTGGCGCGGGAGCCGGATCGCCGAGCCGCCCATCGGGAACAGCGCGCGGCGGGCCTCGAAGAGGCCGAGGGTGGCGGACTCGGCGATCACCCGCAGGTCGGTGCCGACCAGCAGTTCGGTGCCGCCGGCCACGGCGTACCCCTCGACCGCGCAGACGATCGGCTTGGTCGGCAGCGCGTCCGAATCGCGGAGCAGGCCCTTCCAATGGAAGTCGGGGATGGCCGCGGCCCGTTCCCTGACCCGGGGGTCCTGCGAAGGAGTGCCCATGGCCTTGAGGTCGGCTCCCGCGCAGAACGTCCCGTCCGCGCCGGTCAGGACGGCGACGCGGACCTCGGGCTCGTCGGAGACGTATGCCCAGGCGTCGGCCAGGCCGACCAGCATGTCCGACGAGAGCGCGTTCCTCGCCTCGGGCCGATCCAGGGTGACGACGACGACATGACCGTCGCGCTCGATCCGGCAGTGTGGCGTGCTGATCGGCAGAAGTTCCACGGGAAGACCTCCGTTACTTTACCAAGCGCTTGGTAGGCAATCCTAGATCCGGCGCGGTCCGCACCGCCAGGCCGCCCGGCCGTGAGAAGTCTGCCCCGGACGCCTTCCAGGGGGCCGGGTCATCGTGAAATGGTCAAGGTCCATCCAGGAGTCAGGCTGCGTATCAAGCGCTTGCTAGGTGTGCCTCCTGGGGTTAGTCTGCCCATGCGTACAAGAACAGATTCCTGTTCTATTTACCCCGTTCTGCCAGGGCTTGTCGCCATAAAGAGAACATGATTCACTCCGGCGAGCCGGGGCCTTTCGACAGAGAGGATTTCCGATGGGTACGCTCGGTTTCTGGAGACTGGCGCAGGCGGACCCCGAGTGGGTGGCCGCCGTTGATCCCGACGGCACGGAACATCGCGCCGGTGACCTCCTCGCCCGTGCCAACCGCCTCGTCCACGGACTGAGAGAGCTCGGGCTGAAGACGGGCGACGGCATCTGCGGGCTCGTGCCCAACGGCTCCGACGGGCTGGTCCTCTACCTGGCCGCCCTGCAGGCCGGCTGGTACTACACCCCGATCAACTGGCACCTCACCGGTCCCGAGATCGGCTACATCGTGGCGGACAGCGAGGCGCGGGCCTTCTTCATAGACGAGCGCCACGCCGCCGAGGGCCTGCGCGGCGTGACCTCCTCGGGCATCGCCGGGGACCGCGTCTTCGCGTTCGGCCGGGTGGACGGGGTGCGGCCCGCCTCGGAGCTGACAGACGGGCAGCCGGACACCGCACCCGCCGACCGTACGGCGGGTGCCACCATGCACTACACCTCCGGCACCACGGGCAAGCCCAAGGGCGTGCGCCGCCCGCTCAACGGCATGGACCCCGACGACGCCGCCGAGCTGATGACCTTCCTGCTCGCCCTGTTCGGCATCACACCGGGCAAGGAGAACGTCCACCTGGTCACCTCGCCGAACTACCACACGGCTGTCACCCAGTTCGGCGGGACGGCCCTGCAGATGGGACACACGCTCGTCTACATGGACAAGTGGGATGCCGAGCAGACGCTCCGGCTCTGCGAGAGGTACCGCGTCACCAACTCGCACATGGTCCCCACCCACTTCAAGCGCCTGCTCGCGCTCCCCGACGAGGTGAAGTCCCGATACGACCTCTCCTCCCTCAAATGGATGATCCACGCCGCGGCCCCCTGCCCGGTCCCGGTCAAGTGGGCCATGTTCGAGTGGTGGGGCGACTGCATCTACGAGTACTACGCGGCGACCGAGGGCGGCGGCACCATCGCCACCCCGGAGGGCTGGAAGAAACATCCCGGCACCGTCGGCACCGCCTGGCCGATCAGCGAGCTGCTCATCGTGGACGAGGACATGGAGCCCGTCCCGACCGGGACCCCCGGCACCATCTACATGAAGATGATGGGCGTCAGGTTCGAGTACAAGGGCGACCAGGAGAAGACCGAGGCCGGCCGGCTGCAGGACCACTTCACCGTCGGTGACATCGGTTACCTGAACGAGGAGGGCTTCCTCTTCCTCTGCGACCGCAAGGCCGACATGATCATCTCCGGTGGGGCCAACATCTACCCGGCCGAGATCGAGAACGAGCTGATGGTCCACCCCAAGGTCGGCGACGTGGCCGTGTTCGGCATCCCCGACGAGGAGTGGGGCGAGCAGATCAAGGCGGTGGTCGAGCCGGCCCCGGGAGTGGTGCCCTCGCCCGAGCTGGCCGCCGAGCTCATCGAGTCGCTGAGAGGCCGCCTGTCGAAGATGAAGTGGCCCAAGTCCGTCGACTTCATCGGCGAGATGCCCCGCGAGCCCAACGGCAAGCTCCTCAAACGCAAGCTACGTGACCCGTACTGGGAGGGACACGAACGTGCCATCTAGCGATCCAACGACCCTGCGGGCTCGGCACGCGCTGGAGTTCCCCGGCGGATACACGCGTACGACGGGACCGGTGATCGGACGCTTTCTCACCGAGTTGCGGGACGGACGCGTCGTCGGGGTCCGTACGGCGGACGGGCGGACACTGGTGCCGCCGCTGGAGTACGACCCCGACACCGGTGATGCCGTCACCGAGGAGTTCGTCGAGGTCGGCCCGGCCGGGACCGTCGAGAGCTGGGCGTGGGTGAACACCCCGAGGAAGGGCCACCCGCTGGACCGGCCGTTCGCCTGGGCACTGATCCGGCTGGACGGAGCCGACACCGCGCTGGTGCACGCGGTGGACGCGGGAGACGTCAAGGCCATGCGCCCCGGGCTGCGGGTACGCCCCCGCTGGCGGGCCGAGCGCACCGGGCACATCACCGACATCGAGAGCTTCGTTCCCGAGGTCACCAGGATCGTCTCCGAGGTCCGCGTCGACTACTCGCTCCGGCCAGGCCTGGCGCTGGCCCGATTCCTGCAGGGCGTCGCCGAGGGCGTCTTCATCGGCTGCCGGTGCGGCACCTGCCACAAGGTCTACGTGCCCTACCGGCTGTCCTGCCCCGAGTGCGGAGTCTCGATCACCGAGGAGGTGGTCGTCCCCGACACCGGCACGATCACCACCTTCGCCATCAACAACCTGCCCGACCCGCGCGCCCCCGAGGTGCCGTTCGTCTCGGCCTACATCCAGCTCGACGGCGCCGACATCCCGATGATCGCCCTGGTCGGCGGGATCGCGGCCCACGAGGTGCGTCAGGGCATGCGGGTGCGGGCCGTGTGGGTGCCCGAGGAGGAGCGGACGATGTCCATGTCGAACATCAAGTGGTTCGCCCCCACCGGCGAGCCGGACGTGGAGCTGTAGATGCGTGAGATAGCGATCGTCGCGTTCGCGCAGACCAGGCACAGCGCCGTCGACGAGGGACAGAGCGAGTCCGAGCTCATCCTGCCCCCGCTGGAGACGGTCAGGGCCGCCACGGGGCTGCGGAAGTTCGGTTTCACCTGCTCGGGGTCGTGTGACTATCTGGCGGGCGCCCCGTTCTCCTTCGTCTCCGCGCTCGACGCGCTCGGCGCCTGGCCGCCGATCTCGGAGAGCCACGTCGAGATGGACGCGGCCTGGGCGCTGTACGAGGCCTGGGTCAGGCTGCAGCACGGCGACGTCGACTCGGCCCTGGTCTACGGCTTCGGCAAGTCATCCCAGGGGGACCTGCGGGAGATCATGACGCTCCAGCTGGACCCGTACTACCTGGCCCCCCTCGGCCTGGACCAGGTCTCCTTCGCCGCGCTCCAGGCGTCGGCCACCGGGGCGGAGCGGGCCGAGCTGGACGAGATCGTGCGGCGCAGCCGCGCCGACGGGAGAGCCAACCCCTACGCCCTCGACCTGCCGGAACCGGCGGGGGAGGGGGCCGAGGTCGAGCCGCTGCGGCCGTACGACATCGCCCCGATCACCGACGGCGCCGCCGCGGTGGTGCTGGCGGCGGGGGACCTGGCCAGGGAGCTGTGCGAGCACCCCGCGTGGATCACCGGGATCGCGCACCGGATAGAACCCCATTACCTGGGCATGAGGGATCTCGCCCGGTCGGCCTCCGCCGCGGACGCCGCACGAGCGGCGGGGGTCGGCAAGGGTGACGTCGAGGTGGCCGAGCTGCACGCCCAGTTCAGCCACGAGGAGATCATCCTGCGCCGGGCGCTGGAGCTTCCCGAGGGCACCCGGGTCAACCCGAGCGGCGGCCCCCTCGCGGCGAACCCGGTCATGGCCACCGGCCTCATCAGGATCGGCGAGGCGGCCCGGCACATCCTGGACGGCACCGCGAGCCGCACCCTCGGACACGCCACCAGCGGCCCCTGCCTCCAGCACAACCTCGTCACCGTGATGGAGGCTTGAGAATGAGTAACCCCTGCGCGGTCATCGGTGTCGGTCAGACTCGCTACACGACCAAGCGGCACGACGTCTCCATCGCCGGCCTGGTCCGCGAGGCGGCCCTGCGCGCTCTCCAGGACGCGGGCCTGACCTGGAAGGACATCGACGCGGTGGTCATCGGCAAGGCGCCCGACCTGTTCGAGGGCGTGATGATGCCCGAGGCGTACCTGGCCGACGCGCTGGGCGCCGCGGGCAAGCCGATGATGCGGGTCCACACCGCGGGCTCGGTCGGCGGCTCCACCGCGCTGGTCGGTGCCTCGCTGATCCAGGGCGGCGTGCACGACCGGGTGCTGGTGGTGGCCTTCGAGAAGCAGTCGGAGTCCAACGCGACCTGGGCGCTCTCCACCCACCAGCCGTTCAGCGCCTCGCTGGTCGTCGGTGCGGGCGGCTACTTCGCCCCGCACATCCGCGAGTACATCCGCCGCTCCGGCGCCCCCGAGCACATCGGCCACCTGGTGGCCGTCAAGGACCGGCAGAACGCCCTGAAGAACCCGTATGCCCATCTGAGGATCCCCGGGATCAACCTGAAGATGGTCGAGTCGACCCCGATGCTCTGGGAGCCGATCCGCTATCTCGACACCTGCCCGTCCTCCGACGGTGCCTGCGCGATGGTGCTGTCCGCCGCCGACAAGCTCACCGACAGCACACCGGCCTGGGTCCTCGGCACCGCGATGCGCTCCGAGCCGA
>NZ_JBEXUE010000168.1:0-19046 GCF_040614275.1 Streptosporangium sp. NPDC006013 | reverse complement strand
CGGGTGGCCATCGCCAGGGCGCTGGCCACCCGCCCCGACGTGCTCGTCTGCGACGAGCCGGTCTCCGCGCTGGACGTGTCGATCCAGGCCCAGGTGCTCGACCTGCTCGCGGAGATCCAGGCGGCGGACGGGACCGCGATGATCTTCATCTCACACGACCTGGGGGTGGTCCACCACGTCGCGGACCGGGTGCTGGTCATGCGCGCCGGGCGGGTCGTGGAGGAGGGGTACGTGGATGAGGTGTTCTTCCTGCCCGAGCACGACTACACCCGCGAGCTGCTCGGCGCGGTGCCCAAACTGGTCTCCGCGGGGCCCTGACCGAGAGCGCGGACGTCGGGTAGGAGCAGGACGCCCAGGCAGGAGACGGCCAGCAGCGCCGCCGCCCCGTAGAGGGTGGCCGTCGCGCCCGCCGCGCCGGCCAGCGGTCCGGCCAGGGCCATACCGAGGGGCGTCAGCCCGAGGGAGAGCAGCCAGTCGTAGGCGGACACCCGTGAGATCGCCTCGGCGGGGATGTGTTCCTGCACGGCGGTCTCCCAGAGCGGGGACATGAACGCCAGGCCGCCGGTCGCCAGCCCGAAGGCCGCCGCGACGGCGAGCGCGGGCGCGCCGGCGGCGAGCAGGGTCAGCGGGAGCGCGCCGAGCGCGAGCGCGATGTTGGCCACCACCAGGGGGCGTCGGGGCCTCGCCCGGAGTGCCAGCAGCGCGCCGCAGAGGGCGCCGACCGTGCCGCCCTGCACGATCGTGCCCCAGGCGAGCTCACCGCCGAGGCTCGTGACGGCGATCACCGGCCCGATCGTGATCATGGCGCAGCGGGCCAGGTTCCACAGCGAGTGGCCGATGAGGTTCGTCCAGTACCACCGGTGGCGGCGCAGCAGCGCCCAGCCCTCGGCGAGCTGCCCGAGGAACCGCTCGTGCGGCACGGGCGGGATCGGCCCGAGCCGGAGGCGGCCGAGCAGCACCGCGCTGGCGGTGAAGGTCGCGGCGTCCAGCAGCAGTGCCCAGCCGGGGCCGGCGGTCAGCGCGAGGGCGGTGGCGATCCCCGGGCCGAGCAGTACGGACCCGCGCTGGGCGATCGCCATGAGCGCGTTGGCCCCGGGGAGGTGCTCGGCCGCCACGGTGGCGGGCACCAGACCGGTCGTGGCGGGCAGGAAGAACGCGGAACCGGCGCCGGAGACCGCGGCCAGTGCCGCCAGGTGGACGATGTCGACGGTGCCGGTGACCAGCTCGACGCCCATGACGGCGTGGGCGAGGCCGCGGACCAGGTCCGCGCCGATCATCACGCGACGGCGCGGCAGCCGGTCGGCCCAGACGCCGCCGGGCAGCATCAGCGCCACCATGGCGATCGACTGGGCGGCCAGTACCACCCCGAGGTCGGTGACCGAGCCGGTCGCGGTGACGATCGCCAGCGCGAGGGCCACCGAGGTGACGGAGTCGCCGAGACTCGACAGGGTCTGGCCGGCCCACAGCAGGCGGAAGCGGGGGTCCCGTAAGGGGACCCAGGAGTCTCGCAGGGGGGTCATGGGGCGAAATTACTACGAAATCAAAATATATGCATCCGTATAAATGATGACCCGATGGAGCGCCGTGTCACCCGAGGGTGACCGGGAGGGTGCCCGGCATCGCGGCGGCGAGGGGGCGCGGGTGTCCACCGTGATGACGCCGTGATGACAGCCGTGATGACAAGGGGGCATTGGTGCACCGGCCCGTCAGGGCCGCGGGCGACCGCCTCGGCGGCGCGGGGTACCGGTTCGGGGTGCCGCCGGGGCCGAGACCGGCCGCCGCGACGAGGGCCGCGTTACCCTGTGGGCATGTCAGAGCCTGACTCCGTCGATCGGCACATCGCGCACTGGTCCCGGGAGCTGTCCGACCTCGACCCGCAGATCGAGGGGATCTTCACACGGATGCAGATGATCGTGCGGCTGCTCAGGCGCAACAAGGACAGCTGGCTGGCCGCCGGAGGACTCAAGCACTGGGAGTTTCAGGTCCTGCAACACCTGGTCGCGGCAGGGCCGCCCTACCGGGCGACCCCGTCGCTGCTGGCCGAGTGGCTCGACACCCACCCGGCCACGATGACCAACCGGCTCGACCGGCTGGAGCAGGCCGGATACGTCGACCGCGTGCACGACCCCGGCGACCGCCGCCGCCTGCTCGTCGCACTGACCCCGGCCGGGCGTGCGATCTGGCAGGAGCGGATGGACGACAGCGGCCTGGAGGAGCAGGACCTGCTCGCCCCGCTCGACCCCGGCGACCGTGAGCTCCTCGACGACCTCCTGCGCCGGATGGTCCGCGCGGCGGAGGCGGGCGGGCCGCCGCTGATGCCCGACTGGCCGTCAGGCCCGGACACGGAAAACCGCATGTCGAACCGGAGAACGGCTGGTTAGCATGAGAGCATGACCTTCTTGGTGATGCTCTCCCCCGCAGCCGGGGTCACCTGACGTCTTCTTGAGGCCCTGAAACGGGGCCTTGATCTGTTTTCGGGCTCCAGCGGAGGTTCCGATGTCCCGAATCCTGCTCACCACGACCATCCCGTACGTCAACGCCCGTCCCCACCTGGGCTTCGCCCTGGAGCTCGTCCAGGCGGACGTGCTCGCCAGGCACCACCGCCTGCTCGGCGACGAGGTCAGGTTCCAGACGGGCACCGACGACAACTCGCTCAAGAACGTGCGGGCCGCCGAGGCCGAGGGGATCGCCGTACGGGATCTCGTCGACCGCAACGCCGCCGAGTTCGCCCGGCTGGCGGGACCGCTCTCGCTCTCCTACGACGACTTCATCCGTACCAGCGCCGACCCCCGGCACCGGCCCGGTGTCGAGCGGTTCTGGCGGGCCTGCTCCGCCGACCTGTACCGCAGGCACTACGAGGGCCTCTACTGCGTCGGCTGCGAGCAGTTCTATCCGTCCGACGAGCAGTGCCCCGAGCACGACGCCCCGCTCCAGCGCGTGTCCGAGGAGAACTGGTTCTTCCGCCTGTCCCGCTACCGCGACGAGCTGTACGGCCTGATCGACAGCGGCCGCATTCGCGTCGAGCCCGCCGAGCGCCGCAAC
Organism: Streptosporangium sp. NPDC006013; assembly: GCF_040614275.1. Taxonomy (NCBI): domain Bacteria; kingdom Bacillati; phylum Actinomycetota; class Actinomycetes; order Streptosporangiales; family Streptosporangiaceae; genus Streptosporangium; species Streptosporangium sp. NPDC006013. The sequence continues at coordinate 16,004 of NZ_JBEXUE010000168.1, read as the reverse complement.
GAGATCCTGGCCTTCATCGCCGCAGGGCTGTCCGACTTCAGCGTCTCCCGCTCCCAGGCGCGGGCACGCGGCTGGGGCATCCCGGTGCCGGGCGATCCCGGACAGGTGATCTACGTGTGGTGGGACGCGCTCGGCAACTACCTGACCGCGCTGGACTACGCGAAGGGAGAGCACGACGACTGGTGGTCCGGCGCCGACCGGCGGATCCACGTGCTCGGCAAGGGCGTCCTGCGCTTCCACGCGGTCTACTGGCCGGCGATGCTGCTGTCGGCGGGGGAGTTGCCGCCGACGGACATCCTGGTCCACGACTACCTGACCGTGGACGGCCGGAAGATCAGCAAATCGACCCTCTCCGGCGGTGTGGGCGCCGCCACCGGAGTCCTCGACGTCTCCGGCCGCTCCGGTGGCGGCTCCGCGGGAACCGATCTCTCGGCCGTCGACCCGATCGGACTCGTCGAGGCGTACGGCGTGGACGCGGTCAGGTGGTGGCTGCTGCGGGAGGTGCCCAGGGTCGGCGACGTCGACTTCACCGCGAGGCGGCTCATCGCCCGCCACGACGGCGAGCTGGCCGACGGGCTGGGCAACCTCGTCAACCGGGTGGTCAGCATGGTCCACCGCTACCGGGACGGGATCGTGCCCGAAGAGCGTGAGACGGCTCTGGACGAGGTCAGAGGTCAGGCCCGAGGCGTGATGATCGAGGCCCTGGAGGCGTTCGACTTCCGCGCGGCCACCGCCGCCGTCTACGCGGTCGCCGAGGAGGCCAACCGGTACGTCAACCGCACCGAGCCGTGGCGCCTCGCCCGTGAGGGCTCGCCCCGGCTCGATGCGGTCCTCGGCACCCTGGTCGCCACCTGCAGGGAACTGGCGGACCTGCTGGCCCCCTTCCTCCCGGACGCCTCGGCGCGGATCGCCGGCCAGTGCCGGGGAGAGCGGCTTGCCGACCCGGTCCCGCTCTTTCCTCACCACCGCCCTCGGGGCCCCGCCCTGGCCCGTGCGGAACAGCGGATGACGTCATCCGTACCCTCACCGCACCCGAGCATCGTCACCGCGAGAAGAGCCGGCGGGTGAAGCGGGCGCCGGAAGCCATCAGGCGGGTCGCTCAGGCCAGTCGCCGTGCTCCCGCCGCCGGGGTCGCCGGGTAGATCTCCGGTGCGGCCCAGCCACGCTCGGCGTAGGCCCGGGTAACGGCCTCCCGTACGGACTCCACCCGCTCGTCGGCGACCAGCGCGATCGCCGAGCCGCCGAACCCGCCGCCGGTCATCCGCGCCCCCCGGGCACCGCCCCTGATCGCCGACTCCACGGCCACGTCCAGCTCGGCGCAGGACACCTCGAACTGGTCGCGCAGCGACAGGTGGGAGGCGTTCAGCAGGGCACCGATCTCCCGTACCGCTCCGGCCCGCAGCAGCCCGATCACCGCCTCGACCCGGTGGTTCTCCGTCACCACGTGCTGGGTGCGCCTGCGCTCGTCGCCGCTCAGCCTGGCGAGGGCGCCACCCAGGTCGGTGACGTCGCGCAGCGCGTCGAGGCCCAGATATTTCGCGGCGTTCTCGCAGTCACGGCGGCGGCGGGCGTACTTCCCGTCGGGGAGCTCGTGGCGCACCCCGGTGTTGATGATGAGCAACTGGAGGCCGTGGCTCGCCAGGTCGAACGGGATGTTCCTGGTGCTGAGGCTCCGGCAGTCCATGAACAGGGCCTTCCCCTCCTCCGCGAGGGCCGAGGCCGCCTGGTCCATGATCCCGCACGGCATGCCCACGAAGTCGTTCTCGGCCTTCTGCGCGTCCAGCGCGATCTCCATCTTGGTGAGGCCGAGCTCGTACAGCTCGTTCAGCGCCGTACCGACGACCACCTCAAGCGCCGCGCTCGACGACAGCCCCGCTCCCTGGGGCACGTCCCCGTCGATCACTATGTCCGCGCCCCCGGCCGGGTGCCCGGCCCCGCGGAGCACCCAGAACATCCCGGCCACGTAGCGGGTCCAGCCCTCGGCCTGGTCGAGCGTCGCGAGCGTGACCGGCTCGTCCACCTGCAACGACCGCAGCCGGATCACCTCGTCCTCGCGCGGCGAGACCGCCGCGGTCACCCCCCACGGCACCGCGAACGGCAGCACGAATCCGTCGTTGTAGTCGGTATGCTCCCCGATCAGGTTGACCCGCCCCGGCGCGTGCCACACCCCGGCGGGCTCCGTTCCGTACGACTCCCGGAAAGCTTCAACAACGCGCATGATCCAACACTCCTCAACAAGGTCCACCGTTAGGGTAGCGAGTCCCCGGAACCAGGCTCCGCCAAAGGTCACATCTTGAACCCGTCCCGCCCGGCAAGTGTGCGAACAGCGCCCACGTTTGGTTGAATGCCGCAGTACGGCGTGCACGAGGGGCGGTAGCTCAGCCGGTTAGAGCAGGGGACTCATAATCCCTGGGTCGCGGGTTCGAGTCCCGCCCGCCCTACCCCTTGTGATCATGAAGAAAGTGCCCTTGACCTGCATGTTTGCAGTCTAGGGCGCTTTCGTCGTGTCCGGCTGTCCATGACTGTCACTGATCGTTTGCGGCTGGCCGTGCCGAATACGTGCCGAAGTTCCAGGGAGATCGTCAGGCTTCACCGAGCGCTTCGGAGATCCGGCGTTTGGCGGTCTCGTCCTGGCCGACGATGCATTTTGCGTAGATCTTTAGCAGTACGTCGACGCTGTGCCCTGCCCACGCTGCGACCTGGGTAGGGGGTACCCCGGCGTTGAGCCAGGTGGACAGGCAGGCGTGCCGGAGATCGTAGATGCGCTTGCCGAGCGGGGAGGCATACTCGGCTTCGGTCAGCACCTCGACACGGGCCTTATCCCATGCCCGCCGGTAGGTGATGGTCGGCAGGTCTCCACCATTGATCCCGCTGAACAAGCGGCCATCCTTGTCGGGCGGGAACGAGGCCAGGTGGGAGCGGAGAAACCTGACAAGCTCGGGAGCGCAGGGGACGGTACGGCTGTCGCCTTCAGCGCGGTGCTTGAGCTGGCGGGCCTCCCGCTGAGTGCCTGCGTCGGTCCACTCCTTGCCGACGTCGGGAGCCGCCAGGGGGTGGTCGCCGAGAATCCTCCCCAATGTGGTCTTGAATGCCATGCAGCAGACATGGCGCATGCCGAGGGGGAATGCCGCCTCTACGTCTGGCCGTTCGGCGTCGCTATCTTCCATGTCGTCGAGGAACTCGAACTTCCCAACATCGCACGCTTGGCCGTATGGCGCAGAAAGACGTACGCCAGAGAGTTGGAATGGGCCTCAATGCGCCTTTCTGATCTGACAGGGGAGTTAGTCGAGGCATCCTACGTACTGAGCACTTATTGGCTTCACCAGCCGTCATGGCCAGGGCATGAGATAGATGCAGCGCTCCGCATCATGTGTGCGCCATGGGTGCTCTTAGAAAGAGACTCAGAGGCTACAGAGGCGTCACTCGCGCATGCGGAACTAGTCGAACGCTCCTTGCTGGCCGAAGGATACGAGCCAGCGGAAATGATTCCCTTTGGGATCAAAGGGATATCGATCGGGTATGCCTCTTGGTCTGGAGTCGTGTACTGCCCTACCGCCCCCCGGCGTGCGTTGGCCGAAGATGAACTTGTCACCATTGAGTTGGCCACTCAAGCCATGTGGGCGTACTGCGAGTACATCAATCGACAGGTAGAGCAGGGTATGGACCCTGAAGTGCCCGAACCATACAGCTGGCGCTTCCTGCGGGGCGTCCGTTCTCGACTGACGAACGCCCGTCCACAAGAGACCGGGCAACATAGGTCTATGCGTACTGCGATCCTGGATACGAGCGGCCTTATCGGCCACCTTTCCCAGGCGATCGACATTCTCAGAGAAACCAGCGAAAGGTAAGCCCGTGTTCAACAGTTCCGCGGTTCTAGTCGTGGTAGATGTTCAGAACGGGTTTGTTCGGGAGCAGTCGGCCCACGTGGTTCCAGTCATCGTGGACGTAGTGAGTCGCTGGCAGGCCGCAGGCGGCGACGTGGTTTTCACTCGGTACTTCAATTACGCGGGAAGTAACTTCGAGCGACTGTTCAAATGGTCCAAACTCATGGAATCACCTGAAACGGATATTGTCCCCGAACTTATCCCATACGCGAACAAGGCGACGGCTGTAGTCGATAAGACTGTGTATAGCTTTTTCAACGAAGAGGGCATAGCTCTCGTAAGCAGCCAGGGATGGACTGACATCTATATTTGTGGAATCGCAACGGAAAGCTGCGTTCTCAAAACTGTAGTTGATGCGTTTGACCATGGCGACCACCTGACGCCATGGCTCATTGAAGACGCATCTGCCAGTCATGCGGGCCAATCCGCTCATAATGCCGGAGTTCTAGTGGCGTCTCGATTCATTGGTCCTACCCAGATCATCAAGGTCGCCGATATCCCGTGGGGCGAGCTCACCACAGCAGTGTAAGCTGACATCTAGTTTTTCCATACTGGAAGCTTGCCCTAGAAATATCAGCAGGCTATTTATCTCTTTCGGAGTGCCCCACGCTAACGCGCGCCTGACCGTTCACGGCAGGCTTTTTTGATCGTGGAGCGGCATCGGCAGAGCTGGAAGTAGGCCTCACATCGCCGCCGAGGATGGGCGTCTCGCACCGATGTGGGGAACGGTGGAGTAAGACATGTCCGCGCTTGGGAGAGCAGATCCCTACGGGTGCATCCCAGAGATGGTCGCCAACGCGGCAAACAGAGGATGCAGCACAAGAACATCCTTTTCCGCTGAGCACGCGAGCATGCGCGCGACAACCTCTTTGTGGGAAAGTTCTTTCACGGACACATGTGGTTTTATGTACCATGCCAATAGATCAACAAAGTCGTGTCCGTTTATGCATTTAGAGGGTTCAATTGAAATCAATGGGCGAAGTCGCTCAATTTCTATCAGGAAATTCTGTTTGAAGTGGAATGCGTTGTTCTTGTTCAGAAATCGATCGAGGAAAGCAGTTCTATTAAAGAGGATCTTCCCGTCTTTCTGTTCACAGCATCTGGTGGGGTCTAGCCACTGCCAGTCTAAGTTCAATGATGACTTGGCTGCCCGAAGGAGGAACAGCTCCTGTAGGGTTGGGAAAAGCTCTGACGCAATATCGATCCCTCGCAGCGCAGCAGGAGAGTGTAGCCCAACTTTAATGTATTTTCCGAGGTGATTATGTGAATACCAATAAGATTCGAGACAGCTATAGTCTGTTAGTATCAGATAACGCGACGGGGGGAGTCTCTCGTTGAGAAGCCAGTAGAAGTCGCTATCGATAATGCATCTAATCGAAAGATTGCTCTGACTAGCCTGCGTTCCCCGTTCTAGGGCAGCAGCGAGTGTGATCACCCGTTGCCGCGCCCCTGATGTGAAACCATGACTTGCGACGAGCGCATCTGGAACGTCTACTCGATTGATCTCGAATACCTTAACCTTTGTGTCGGACAAGAAATACTCAAGAAGCAAACGATCGGTTGATCCTTCCACGAAGATATCAATCAAATCCGGCTCTAGGTAATGGAGCGCCAGTATTTCCGAGATGGTGCGCCTGGGGGGAGTGTCCGTCATTATCTTTAAAGTGGTCTCAGCGGGGCGACGCTAGCTTGATGGTCGGAAAGTAGTTCTATCGAGTGGGTGGCGAGGATCACTTGAACGCTGCTGCCCTTTGTGCAAGCGAGAAGTGCAGGTATCAATTCACGCTGCCATTTTACATTCAAAGATAGCTCTGGTTCATCCACGAAAAATACGCTGTTGCGCTGGCGTGCAGAGACCAGGTTGCACATGAGGGTAAACAAATGCTTTTCCCCGGATGAAAGCTTGTCCGGCGGAAGTACCACCCCTTTGCTGGTGAGGATGACGAAACCGGTTCGGATATTGAACGTAATGGTTTTGTCTCGCAAGAAAGCATTTAGGCGTCCAGTAAACTCTCTCAACAACTCATAAAGGTCATTAAGAGCATCAAGCCTGGCTCGGATCCCGTCTACGTAAGGACGAAGCAGGCGCACAATCAAACCTCGCCGCTCGCCTGATGCGGCCTCGATTGCTGCAACTAGTACGCTGATATCCAAAGGCGAAAGGAGGCCGAAGTTGCTAAGCGCATTAGTGCGATCAGACACCTCCAGCAGTTCCCTTACCATGGTGGCTGCTAGTTCATTAGCTTCCTTTATGTCGTCTTCAACATTTACATGTGCACTTAGATGCTGCGCAACATCTCCGTAGATCGTATGTGTATTCTGCGACCCAACATCGGCACCGCTCAGAGCTTGTCTCCTCACCCACGCCGTGGCGCGCTCGAGGGCAAACTCTAGATAATTGTCACGAACTCCTGCGTCTGTTCCTGTAATCTCACGGTAATATCGCTCTACGCGTCCTAATTCGGTATGGCGTAGCGAGGTGGTGGGAGTGAGATCGTTATTTAGCGTCCGGTCATCACCCAGCATATAAGAGTCAATTTTGATGAGGTTAAGGGCCTCTTCACTAAAGCTATGGATATGTGTCGACTTGGGTACTCTAAGTGTTCCCCGATCGACATCCACTTCGGCCCGATAGTAGAGGGACTCCACCGTGTTTCCGGCTCGAATCACCTCAAGCTCGAAGTCCCCGTCTGTTGGCGCAGGCCTGCTCGCGCGAAGCCGAACATCGCTACTAAACTCGACGACGAACTCTTCAAACGGAACCTGCGCGACAGCAGTTTTATGTCCCCTGCTTTCGGCGTTCGAAATTAGGTGATGTGCTACACTTAAAATCGTTGTTTTGCCCGCACCATTGTCTCCGTACAAGATGGCAATTTTAGTGTCGAGTATATGGGTTGTACTTGGCAAGCAATAATCGTATTGGCCAAATAGTTGTTTAACCCATATTCGGGTTATGGTCAGACGCGGCTCGGGCGCTGCCTGTGCGGCGATCTCCCCTTGCTTCAAGCTTGCTCTCCTGGGCTAGCTGTGGACAACCGCCATTTAGGCGGATAAGCCAGTTTACTGTACGCGTCGCTACTCAGCTCGATGTGACAGATTTTGATCTAGCAGGACTATGTGCCATGAAGCACGCAAAATGGGATTAAGTGGGACATTTTATGCTTCCCTAAAGCTCGTTCTGAGGTCGGGTAGGTGGTCGTGAATCCTATCAATCGCCTTGGATGTGGAAGAGAACCTGCTGTGTTCCGTTGAATGTGTCCAGCGTCGTCGCATCGCGCCGTCCCCAGAGGGTGGAAGGAGTGTGCCGCGAAATGGCTGCTGGGGTTCTCTGTCGAGTTTGCCAAGCACTGACTGCGAACAAGCCGGTCAGGCATGCTTCATGCCGAAAGGGTCGTTACGGGTTTGGCGTGGGATGGGGCCGTCTTCCTTCTCATATGTGGGCCAATCGTGGGCCAGGTACCTCGTGGGCAGCGATGGTGAGTTGCATATGTGCAGGTCCCTGTAATCCTCTCCGGAGCCGAGACTGTATGAGGGACTCAGCCCTCCGCTGCGCCAAATACGTGCCGAAATGCTGGGCGGCTATGTCTCACCGAAACTATTGCCGCAGGTAGAGAGCATGATCACCGGTTCTTGCGACTGTGACTCATAATCCCTGGGTCGCGGGTTCGAGTCCCGCCCGCCCTACCCCTTGTGACCATGAAGAAAGCGCCCCTGACCTGTGTGTTCGCGGTTGGGGGCGCTTTTTCGCGTCCGGCGGTGTGCGGCCGTCGCCGGCTGTGGTCACGCCCGTGGACGTGGCGTACGAGCATCCAGAACCCGCACGCGGGGCGCCACGCCGGAGGGTGGGCCGCTGTTAAAGGTGCGGCGCCGCGCATGGTGAGAAGCGCGGCGAGGTCGGGTGGAAGGTTCGAGGCCGCGCTCATCGGGACCCGGCGGGTGCCAGGCGGAAGGCGATGGCCGGTGTCGAGGAGTGGGGTGCGGGTGATCCCACGCTGTCAGGTGGCTCCAGAGTCAAATGTCAGTAAAGAAGTCAAGAGTTGGTATGGCCAGGTCAGCGCACTCCTTGACCGAAACGATAAGGATTTAGTAGAAAATCCTAGTAAACCCGGATTGGAGGAGTTCGAACATGCGAAGTCGACTGGTCGGCGCCCTGGGCGTGGTGGTTCTGGCGCCGGTGATCGTTGCGATCCTCGGGGTCGAGGCGGCCGGGGCCTCCACGTGCACGGCGACGTACCAGGAGGTCAACTCCTGGTCCTACCAGGAGAACGGGTCCTGGGTGACCGACAACATGGTCGAGATATCGATCAAGAACACCAGCCCCTCGATCATCGACGAGTGGCAGCTGAACTGGACGTGGCCGGGCAAACAGAAGGTGACCGTCTCTCTGGCCGGCCGGATGGACCAGTCGGGGGCCGATGTCACCGTCCACAGCAACGGGTCGTGGAATCCCATGAAGCCGAACGCCGCGGTCCAGCTGGCCTTCATCCAGCGGGGGGCTTCCGCCGCCCCCGCCCCGACCGTGACCTGCACTCCCGTCCAGTAGCACCCGGAACACCTTGACCCTCCTCACCCGACCTCCATCCGCAGAGGCGGACGGCATCGCTCGTCGGGCCGCTCGCTCGCGTCGCCAAGTAGGAGGGCGGTATCCGCGTCCGGGTGCGCACGGTGCCCACCCGTACCCCTGCTCCCCGGGCGTGAATCCGCGTCTCACGCACAGGTCGGCGGCAACCGCTGAACCTCGCCCGCCGGGTGGAACCACCCTGGCCATGGCTCGTCCCCCGAGACGAGCCGGCAGGGGTCAGGCGACCTTCGAGGCGGGAGCCTTCCAGGTGTTGCAGGCGCCCGGCTTCTTCGACGCGTAGCCCTGCTCGAACCAGTGGAGACGGTTGGCAGGCTTGCCGTACCAATTGAACCTGGCGTACTCCTTCGGCGTCTCGGCGGTGAGGAGGGGCTTCCAGTTCTTCGCCGAGCGTCCCAGGCTCCTCATGGAGATCCCGCCCAGGCAGTCGGCCTGCAGGTAGTAGCGGTGCATCTGCTCGTCGCCGTCGTCGTGGTTCTCCCCGCCGGCCGGCAGTGCCCACCACGCCGCGCCGATGCCGGTCTGCCCCTGGATGAACACGGCGTAGGCCCGGGTGACCTCGACGAGGATGGCCTGATCGGACTTGGCTTTGATCCAGTCGGAACCCAGCTGTATCTGAATGGAGCGGTGGCAGTGGGCGGCGAAGGAGCCGGACACCTGCAGACCGGTGAGGCAGAGACCGTCCTCGACCTTGGCCTCGATGCTCACTCCGGCCGGGACGAAGTCCTTGATGGTCTTGCGCCAGGCGGAGTTCAGGCAGCCGACGACCTTGTTGAGGTACTTCGTGGTGGAGGCCTTGGTGGTGCCCTTGGTCGCCTTGCAGGAGACCGAGGGGAGGCTGCCCTGCTTGTAGAGCGGGTTGTGGGTCAGTTCGGGGGCTCCGACGATGGGACCGGCGGATGCGGTGGCCGTACCGGTGAACAACAGGGCGAACACCCCGGCAGTGGCCGCCAATGTGCGAATCATCATGAAGCATGATCGTAGGGGCGGACGCAACGCGTGGTGTATCTCGTTATCCAACCGCTCTTGCCCGTACTGAGGTGCTTAGCCCCTTTTGGCCGGTAGCGAGGGAGGGCTCGATGCCCCCCCGGTCTCGGCCTCGACGGTTCCTCCCGACCGAGGCGGGGTCAGCGGTCGAATTCGCCGGTTTTGATGCCGTGGACGAAGGTGCCCCATTCGGCGGGGGTGAAGAGCAGGTTGGGGCCGTTGGGGTCCTTGCTGTCACGGACCGCGACGACTCCGGGCAGGTTGGCGGCCACCTCGACACACTGGCCGCCGTTGTCCGAGGAACGCGATGATTTCCGCCAATTGGCGGCTCTCAGGTCCATTTCTGCTTCAATTCCTCGATCTTCTTGAGAAAACACGATCCAGAATGGGAACGGGGTCGTGTTGCCTTGCGGCACTTTTAAATTCTGAAAGGTTGTTTTCTCCTGACCGGAACCGGTTTAGTGGTCGAACTGGTTGGTTTTGATACCGTGGACGAAGGTGCCCCACGCGGTGGGGGTGAAGAGTAGCTTGGGGCCGTCTGGGTCTTTGCTGTCCCGGACGGCGACCACCCCGGGCAGGTTCGCGGCGACCTCGACGCACTGGCCGCCGTTCGATCCGGAACGTGATGACTTCTGCCACACGGCGGCTCTCAGGTCCATTTCTGCCTCGCATCCTGGATCATCTTGAGCGACATATGGTCAGGATAAGCCCATCCCCGTATCGCTTCATAGCGCTTCCATATTGAGGCCACAAGGCTGGGGTCGGCCGAGTTGTGTCCTTCTGCCGAAGAGTCGGCGTGAATGACATCCGGCTGCCCGTTTGGAAGCTCGGCGATCATGAACGCTCCCAGGAGCCCTAGCAGGCACCTCTGGTCGACGATCTGGAGCGAAATGGTGGGGTGCTGAGTGACCTCTAGCAGGTAATCGAGCTGGTCGCGCATGACCTTGGAGTCCCCGACTGGACGACTCAGCATGCCGGCGTCGACAAGAGTCAGGAACAAAGGAGGATCGTCTCGGTCCAGGATTCGCCGGCGCTGGACTCGGGCCTCGATGTTTTCCTCGACTTCCTGTGAGGTGATCTGGGGTTCCTGGCTGAGGACGTGGCGGGCATAAGACTCCGTCTGGAGAAGGCCCGGGACCAGGAGGGGATCCCAGGAACGAAGGATGAGGGCGGTGGGCTCGATCTCCTCGATCCAGTCCTGGAACCAGATCGGTCCGCCCGGCTGGGCGATGATGCGCTCGTAGAGTCGGACGAAGGAAGTGTTGCCGGTCGTTCCGAAGAGTAGGTCGAGCCTCTCGGCGTCGGATCTTGACGGCGTCCGGCTGGCGCTCTCCAGGCGGCTGATCTGGGTCTGGGTGCAGCCGAGGCGTCTGGCCACGGCGGTCTGTGAGAGCTGGGCGGCCAGCCGCAGGCGGCGCATCTCGGCGCCGAACCGCACGCGAGGGGATCCAGGGTCGAGAGACGGCGCACTGTCCATCATATTTCCTCTCGAATTGGAAAAAACGGACTTAATATCCGGCCGGTGATATCGAATCCAGTCCGGGTAGACCAACAGCTGTCATCATCCGCTCTAGCCTGGATTGCCGATCCGGTAGCAGGCCAACTACCGGTAAGGCAGTCTAGGCATAGAAATCCTCTTCACGAAAGCACAAGAAAGAAAGTGGTTAATCACCTTCTTGATCAGAGAAAGGTCGGGCCGCACATGAATAAGGCAGCACTATTTCACGCTCCGGCCGCGAACATCGGAAATCACTCGAAAAGGAGGCCGGCGACGGCAGGAGACCTTTCGGTTGGCCAGATCGCAGTTTTGGTCGGCGAGAACATCCCTCCGCCGGGGCCGACGCCGGTGGCCGGAACCTGCGGATCGCCTCGAAGTCACCCTTTGCTGCCGGACGGGAATGTGAAGGGTGTGGCGAAGGCGGGCCGGGTGAGTGAAGATTGATACGTCCCGGTGTCAACCCCTCCGGAGGTACTGAATGCGCGTCGCCCGGTTGCTGGCAGCCAGCTTGGCGCTGGTGATGCTGACCTCGGGATGCACTTCCGAGTCCTCCCTGGGAGGGGCGGTGGCGGAGCTACAAAAGGACACCCAACGCCTGGAGGGCAATAGCATCTTTAAGAATCCGCTCAAGAAACTGCGCATTGTGCAGCGCCCGGACAAGGACATCCGCTGTGACAAGGATAAGTTCAAACGATCGCTGCGAGCTACGGCCGATTATGAGCGCGTCGATGAACCATTGGATGTTCACCTGGATCGAGCCCAAACGCTGATGGAGAACACCCTTGCCCAGGTTCTCGGCTACAAGCTGGAGTTCGACTTCAGTCAAATGGAGACGGAGGAAGGGCGGTTCATCTATGGCGTAAAGAAGGATCCTGATATAACGGTGACCGTATATGTAGCCCCCGAGGCTCCCACCTGGCGGCTGCATGCGGTGACTGCCTGTCTGTCGCGGTAAGGAGGCGGCTCAGTCCCAGATGCTTATCTCCTCCTTGGATCGTTCGCTGGCCTGGTAGGTTGAGGCGTCCTCAGCCTTGTCGTCGAGTTTTCTGTTGCTGTCCATCCAGCGTTCATAAGGTTCCAGCTTCTCCTGTAACACCTGCTCCCATTTCTTGTCATCGCTGGCTTCTCGTTTCGCCTCTGCCATGAGTTCGTCATAAGACTTGAGGTTTCCGGTGTTTTTGTTGATGAGTTCGGCAGGTGGGGCGCTCGCTGGATAATCGGCATTATGAAGGAGGCTGGCCATATTGTATTTCAGGCGCAGAACGAAGTCCGCCCGAGCTCCGGTGGCTTTCTCTACCCGTGACTCGATGCTATCGGCCACATCGAGGATGGTGCCGACGCCATATGCTTTGGTCAGTTCCCATCCCGCTGCGACGACCTCACCCGCAATGGGAATCCCGTCGATTCCGAAGGAGACGGTGTTCTTGACGATGTCACGGATCAGGTCGTCAGTGGCGTCCATTTCGCCACGTACCTCCAGTGTCGCCTTGAACTGCACGCCGGCCAGGTCGCCGAACATCTTCGCTGTGTCCTCGAAATATCGGGTCGAGCCTTGCGCATCCAAACGAGCCGCTGCCGTCAGCGTGTCATGACGGAACTGTGCTGCGGTCGCGTCGAAGTCGTCGGTAACCCCCTTGTCGCCAACAAAGGTCTTCAGAAAGCGATACGTGTCGCCCGGACTGAGGTAGAACGCGGGGGTCACAGGAGGAAGGTGAACCCAGTTCTCTGGGACCCCCGTTCCGGAATCGCGGTAGACGGCCTTGTCGAATCGGGCTCCCGACGCCAGCTCGTGGATGTACGACTTCGCGATCACGCCCATGGAGTCGCTGGCGACCGTCGGCAGGTCGGCGCCGAAGGAGCCCGCGACCTTTATCGCGTCCAGGGCGAAAGCTGCGGCTTCCGGGCTGTGTTGTCCTGCTTTCTCGGTCGTGGCCTCGGATCCCGCCTCCAGCACCCGGCCGAAGGCGTCGGCCACCTGGTCCCCGGTGCCCGCCTCCTTGGCGTAGTCGAGGAACAGCTTCATCTTGTCGGTCCGGCTCAGTGTGACCTCGGCCCCGCCCACCTTGGCGAACGCGTCCCGTACCGCCGTACCGTCTCCGGCGAGCACTTCCAGCCCCATGGCGACCAGGTCGGAAGGCAGGCCGTACGCCTTCGTCTCGGTGGGGCCGGCGGCGCGCCAGTCCTGCCGGGGCTTCTTCGCGAACTCGTCCAGGACCAGCGCGCGGGCCGCCGCGCTGCGGACGGAGGAGGGGGCGTTCGCACCCTTGAGCAGCGCGAGCCGGTTCCACGCGGCGGCCTTGTTGTCAGCCGGTTTCACCAGGTCGGCTCTGACCTGGGCGAAGGCCGGGACGAGGGCGGGAGCGTTCAGGGCCGCGCCGAGAACCTTGCTGAAGGCGGCCAGGTCCTGTTTGGCGGTCTTACTGCCGGTGCTCGCGATGAGGTCGGGCAGGCTGTTGCGGACCTTCGGGGACAGCAGGGCGAAGAAGGCGGCGGCGGCCTGGGGGTTGTCGGCGAGTTTGGCGACATCGTCGATGTGCTCGTGGATGAGCTTGGCCTGCGACTCGCCGTGGAAGTTCACCAGGATGTCCTCGCCGTACATCCTGGCCAGGCCTTGGGCGATATCAAAGTCCTTCAGCTCGTCGGGGAGCCGGATGAGCCCTTGTCCGCCCGCCGCCATCGAGGCCGCGCCCCCCGCTCCGCCCAGCCCCGGGGCGCCGTTGCCCAGGGTTTTGATCAGGTCGATCCGGCCGTGGAGCATGGAGACCTGCCTCCCGCCCCAGTCGGCGATGTCGGTGATCTCCCGGAGTGCGGGGGCCTCGACCCCGTTCTGGCGGAGCTTTCCCTCGAACTCCCTGCTGAACGCGGTCAGCCGGTCGGCGGCGCCGCGCAGGGAGGTGGCGAGCTGACCCATCTGTTCGGGGTCGATTCCGCAGAACTCGGCGGTCGGTGCCATGGAACGTTCCCCCTCATGGTCATGACGGTCACGTGCGTCCGGCCATCTCCCGGCGCATGGCGTCCGCCTCTGCCTCGGTCACCAGCGGGGGAGAGCGGCGCAGCTCCTCCTCGACCGCGTCCACCATGTTCTGGGCGAGCCGTCCGAGCCGTTGATGCCGGTCTTCCAGCTCGCTGGTCCAGGTGGTGGCCGTCGGCCCCGTCCACACCCGCCCCGACCGCATCGCCGAGGAGGCGTGCTGGTATGCCTGCCGCACCTCATGAGCCCGGTATTCGGCTTCGACGAGCAATTGCCTCAGCCGTTCGTGCCGGGGACTGGGCACCATCCGCTCGGCCACGCCACCCCCGTCCTTTTCATGACCCCGTGATGAAGGAAAAAGTCGCATACCAGAGTAGGTATTGATCGTCTAAATCGGCAAGTCCGGTACCCGGCCGGCATCGCGCTTCCGCCGGTGGAGCCATGACCACCCGAACGGGCGAAACCAATATTTCGGTCATTCCCTCTCATGCTGGAGCGACCACTCCACCCAACACCATCGGAATAAGGGATGACGCTGTTCGAAAAGCACATCGACGCGATAGAAATCGCCGTCAAGACCGCGTACTGGATGTGTTTCGTCGCCGGTTTCGCGCTGCTCTTCGCCGGTCACATGACCGTGCTCATGGCCATCGCGATCGGCATCATGTGGCTGTCCCGTGTCACCCTGCATCACATCCAGGTGACCCGGGCGCGCTGGGACGATGCGACCGCCGAAGAACTGGAACTACGGCGTGAGCAGCAGCACGCGCACCGTGAACGAGAGCTGCGCCTCCAGATCCGGCGACTACAGCGGCCGGAGGGTCGTGGCGGTGGGTCATCCGCCGGCGGCACCTGAGCCATATCGCCTGCCATGCGCCTGTGGAACGTCATGGTCTGCCCCCACAGCGATCGACTTGAACGGTGACACGGTGCTCGGACGTCTCGATGAGGCCCCGATCCGGGATGAGCGGGAGGAGTTCAGGAAGCGCCCGACCGATAGCACGCGTCGCCATCGCGGACGGATGCGAGCGATGACCTTCCGAAGTCGTTGACCCTGTAAAGGCTCCCGCCGGGGGAACGAGGGCGAAGTCCCTCCCGGCGGTTTAGCCGTTCCCCGGTGCCAACTGCTCGTGGAGGGTCCTGACATGCCGGAAGAAGCGACCGGAACCCTTGCGTGCCACGAAGGCGTCCAGCTCGGGGATCCGCCCCCGCGCCTGTGACCGTCGGGCGAGGCGGGCAGCCAGGGCGACCAGGTCGATGTGGGCGGTGGTGGGGCGGCTGCCAGGGGCGGGGAGCAGGGAGGGCAGCGCCGCGGCGAGGGCTCGCCAGATGTGACGGTGGGTTCCGTTCGCGGACTCGGCCTCCAGGGCGTCGACCAGGAGGCGGAGCGTGATCTCACCCTCGAGCACCCGCCGGGCGAGTTCCGCGCCGATCTCCTCGGCGGGCAGGTCGCCGGTGGCGGCCAGGCTCCGCAGGGCGCGGAACGCGTGGGAGGTGTCGCCGGAGGTGAACGGGCCGGGGAGGATCCGGTTGGCGAGGAGAACGCCGACGGCCCGCCCGGCGGGTCCCTCCGCGCCTGCCAGGTCGATCAGGCGCAGGGAGTCCATCGCCGCGCTCCAGCCGGGCACCGGCTGGTGTGGTACGAGGTGGGCGGCGATCACCTCCCGGTGCGAGGGCAGGACGGCGGCCCACCAATCCATCATCCCGCCGAGGTGCCCGCCCGTCACGGGGTTGACGTGCCGGGGCTGGTCGGCGAGCAGTTCGTCGACCAGCGGCAGGCCGGTGGGGGCGGTCTCGACGGTGCATGCCATCCAGACGCGCGAGCCGAGCCCGTCGTCCTCTCCCGACCGGTTCACCCGCACCTCGGGGTCGGGCAGCCCGCCCTCGGCCAGCCAGCGGGCCGCCCGGCGGCCCGCCTCCGATGTCAGCGCCCCGGCCCGTACGGTCACCGCCGGGTCGACCCGGCGGGGCAGCCTGAGCAGAGCCTGCTGGAAGTCGGCGGGCAGCGGCGTCGCGCCCGACGCCTCCAGGGCCTCCAGCCTGGCCACCAGCTCGGCCGGGTCGAGGAGGCCGTGGGACAGGCTC